>NZ_KI912266.1:1812153-2060087 GCF_000235425.2 Pseudofrankia saprophytica | reverse complement strand
CCCCCGCCCGGCTCGGGGAGCGTCTGCGCAAGCTCGGGGTCTCCGCGGTCGCCGGTCGCCGCGCCGCGATAACCCAGCTCGCCGCCGAACTCCCCACCGCCGTCCTGGCCGACATGCTCTCGATGCACCCGACCACCGCCGCCCGCTGGACCGCTCAGGCTGGGGGCACCTGGCACCACTACGCCGCTGAACTCGTCCGTGACCGTGACTACCAGCCCTGACGAATAGCTACCAGTCGATCTTCTCCCATGGCGCTACTCAACACCCCTGGAACATTGCTGCCTACCGGTTTCAACGCCGGCGTGCCAGTCGAGACGATCCGCAAACGGCTCGGCCACGCCGACATCCGCTCCACCCTGATCTACGCGCACAAGACCGACCAGGCCGCCGACGCCGACATCCGTGCCTGGCGCCGACGCCGCACCAGCTCAAGGACCACCACACAGAACCGATCATGAACGCGGCGTAGCCTCCCACGGTTTGTCCCGGTCTCCGTATTCATAGATTGGGAGTGTCGCGGCGGGCGAGCGAACACGATCACGTCGTTGTTCCGCCGCACGGCGGGCGTACGCGCTGGGCGTCGACTGGCGCCAGATCCGGCGGATGCTTGGCCACACGCTGAACCCGTTTCCCTGGATGGGCCTCACCCGCCTCACCCGCGTCGACGGCGGCCGCGCGGCTGAGCCGCCGGTCCGGCCGCCAGCGCTCGTTGACGTGGCACGCTAAGGACATGGCGTCGGGGGAGCCTTCGGGACAGGTCGCCCCGGCGCGCGACAGCGTCGGCGCGCGACCCCGATGGGATTTTTTCGTGTCCTACGCCGGCACTGACCAGGCGTGGGCGGAATGGATCGCCTGGCAGCTGGAGGAGTCCGGATACGACGTCCTGCTCCAAGCGTGGGACGCCATGCCCGGTTCCCACTGGACGACCCGGATGGACGAGGGCATCGAACGGTCCAGGCGCACACTGGCCGTCGTCTCCCAGGCCTATCTCGACTCGGTCTACGGACGGCGGGAGCGGCTAGCGGCATTCGAACGCGACCCGGACGGCACGGAACGCACTCTTGTCCCGGTCCGGGTCGAGGACTGCCGCCTGACGGGCGTCCTGCGTGGAATGGCGACCGTGGACCTTTTCGGTCTGCCCGCGGCGGAGGCCAGGTCCCGTCTGCGGGAGTGGATCGGCGCCACGCTGACGGGCCGCGCGAAGCCGGCCGCCGAGCCGGGCCTGCCCCACTCCGCCGGCTCGCCGCGCTTCCCCGGGCAGTCGGCGTCGGTGCCGGCCGCCGTCTTCTCGACCGGGGAGTTCACCCGGCTGACCGACGTCTACCAGCGCACCGGCGAGTTTCACCGCGCGCTCGACCTCGACCGGTTCGTCGGTCGCGACTGGCTCGTCGCCGAGGTCGACCGTTTCCTCAGCGACAACGAGAATGGCTACCTCGTGCTGGAGGCGGCCGCCGGGTTGGGCAAGTCGGCGTTCTGCGCCCAACTGGTCCGCGACCGCAGATACCTGTCGCACGTCGTCGGCATCCCGGGCGGCGACCGACCGGAGGCCGCGCTGCGCAACCTGTCCGCGCGGCTGATCGTGTCCCTGGGGCTCCTCGACGCGGCACCCGGCGGGGTCCTGCCGCCGTCGGCCGGGCGTCCCGACGTCTTCGCCGACCTGCTCGCCGAGGCCGCCGAGACCCGGGACCGGCTGCGGCCGGGCGAGCCGATCGTGCTGGTCGTCGACGGCCTCGACGAGGCGAGGACCGAACCCGACCAGGTTCCCCTCGGGCTGCCCGCCATCCTTCCCGACGGCGTGTACGTCATCGCGTCCCGCCGGCCCGGGACGGCGTTCCTGCCGGTGCACCCGCCGCCGCGGGTCGTGCTGATGGAGGCCGCGGCGCCCGACAATCTCGCCGACGTCGCCGCCTACCTGCACCGGGTGCTCGCCGAGGAGCCCCTGGCGGCCCGGCTGCGCGCGCACGGCCTGACGGTCCCCGAGGTCGCCGACCGGCTCTCGACCGCCTGCGGCGGAGTCTGGGTCTACCTGCGCTACGTCCTGGACGAGATAGCCAGCCAGGCCCGTCGGCCCGACGACCTCGACTCCCTGCCCGCCTCGCTGTGGCTCTACTACGCCCAGCGGGTGCGGCGTTCCCGTGGCCGCGACGGGGCGCGGTGGTCGGCGGTGGAGGGGCCGCTGCTCGCCACGCTCGCCGTCGCCGCCGAACCGGTCGACTTCCCGCTGCTGTGCGCCCTGGCCGGGGTCGAGCCAGACGAACGGTGGCGGACGGTGTTGGAAGAGGACTGGCGGCCGTTCCTCCTCGCGGCAGGGGACGACCCCGACACCACGACCACCGACGACGCCGACCCCGATGCCGCCGACAACGACGACCTAGACCTAGACACGGAACCCCGCTGGTCGCTGTACCACGCGAGCATGCGCGAGTTCCTGCGTGGCGAGCTGCCCCCGGGCATCAGCCGGAGCATGACCGCCGAACGTTCCCTGGTCAGGGATCTTCGCCGCGCGGCCAGGAGCCGGCACGGCGCGATCGGGCAGCGCTATCTCGACGCCTGGGGCGGCCTCGCGGCGGGCCTGCCTGGCCTCGACGAGCGGGTCCCGACGGACGCCGACGGCCGGTACGGCCTGCGCCACCTTGTTCACCATCTGCTGGAAGCCGGTCGCGAGGCCGACGCGCACGCCCTGCTGTCGCGCGAACGGGCCGTCGGGCCCTCGCCTGTGGCGCCGACTGATCTGGGCATGCCGGCAGGGTCGGCGGGATCACCGGCCCGACCCGGGGCGGCGCCCCGCGTCGTCAACGTGTGGTTCACAGCCCGTCAGCGCGTCGGCGACACCGGGGGCTACGCGCGCGACCTGGACACGGCGACGCGGGCCGCGCTGCGCTCCTGCCGCCGGGACGTGGACGCGGGCCGCCCGCCCGCGGACCTGCCCCACGTCGTCGGTTACCTGCTCATGGCGACATCGATCAACAGCCTCGCCCGGAGGGTGCCCCCCGCCCTCGTCGGGGCCCTGCTCGACAAGGGCGTCTGGACGTTCGACGAGGCGCTGGTCTACGCCCGCCGCGTCGCGCACGCGGGCCAGCGCACCGAGACGCTGATCGTCATCGCGCGCGCCGCGACCGCCGCCTCGCCACGAACCGGTCAGGCCGACGGGCCGCGCCCGACCGCGCTGTGGCTGGAGGCCCTGGCCGCGGCCCGGTCGATCCCCGCGACGTACCGAAGGTGGCTGACCCGCCTGCTCCCGCCCATCGCGGCCGCGGTGCCCGACGAGGCGCTGGAGCTGGCGCTGAGCGAGTCGCCCGAGCCCCAGGGGGAGGTGCTCGCCGCCCTCGCGCCGGTGCTGCCGGCCACCTCCCTGCGGCGGGCCGTCGACATCGCCGCCGGTCTCACCGACGACGGGCCCCGGCTGACGGCGCTGGCCGCGCTGCTCACGCGCCTGCCGCCCGACGAGGCGCTGGAGCGGGCCCAGCTCGAGCCTGAAGGCCACGCGCCGGGCCGGCTGCGCGCCGCCGTTCTCGCGATCCTCCCGGAGCCGGCCCGGACGGCGACCGTCCGGGAGGCGCTCGCCGTCTGGGAGAGCGCGTCCGACCCGCTTGAAGCGATCCGGACCGCGCTGCTCATCGCCCCGCACCTCGCGGAGTCCGAACGCGAGCGCCTGCTGGGCAGGGCACTCGAACTCGGCCCCGCCGCGCCGCGCCCCGAGGCGGCCCTGTCGCTGCTCGCGCCCCACCTGCCGGGCGTCGTCCACGCCGAGATCGCGGCGCAACCGGCGCGCTGGCCCGCCGTCGTCGCGGCACTCGCCCCACACCTGCCCGCCCCGCACGGGCGCGAGCTGGCCGAGGCCCTCGTCGCCGAACGGCCGGAGGTGCTCGCCGACGCCGCCGGCCGCGAGCTCGCTCCCCTGCTGACCAGCACCACCGTCGCGGCCCAGCTCGGCGCGGCCCGTCTCGGTGCCTACGACGCCGTGCTCACGGCGCTCGCCCCCCATCTGCCAGCCGCCGCTATCCCCGGCGCGCTCGCCGCGGTCGACGAGCTGAGCACCCAGGAGGAACGCGCCCGCGCCCTCGCCGCGCTCGCTCCCCGCCTCGACGCGCGGGGGTGCCAGCGGGCGCTGGCCATCGCGATGTCCATCGGGGACGCCCCGTGGCGCGTCCTCACCGCGGCCGCGCTCGCTCCCTGGCTGGACGACGCCGGGCAGGCCCGAGTCGCCGTGGCCGCGCGGGACGCGCTGCCACGGGTGTCCGCGGCACGCTGCCCACCGCTGATCCCGGTCCTGCTGCACGGTTTCCTCCATAGCGCCCGGCCCCACTCCGCCCTGCTGCTCGGCGCCGCGGCGCTCGGGTTCTCTCCGCCGACGCGGGACGGCCTCCTCGACGACGCCGTGCGCGTCGCCCTCGACAGCGCGCCGGCCGTGCCGGACGCGAGTGAGCGATCGGGCGGGCTGGCCCCGCCCGACCTCACCGAGGCGGTCGGCGGTGTCGCCGAGACGCTCGGCTGTCTGTTCCCGTACCTGCCGGAGGCCGCGCGGCAACGGTGCTGGAGCTGGCTGTCCGATCTGCGCGACCTGGGCACCTGGTGGCGCTTCCACACCTCGCTGCCCGGGATGCCGCGTAGCGAGGAGTACGAGCTCCTGCTCGAGTCGGAGGGCCAGATGTTGTGGTGGGACCGCCGTGCCCGCCTGGGGCTGCCCGCATCGATGCCGGCCATCGCGCGGGCCGGGATGGCCTCGCTGGTGGAGTGGACCACCGCGGGCGGACGCGACAGGGTACTGCTCGCCTGCGGCCCGCATCTTCCTGAGGATCTTCTCGAGGAGGTCATCGCCGCGGGCGAGCGGCTCGTCGGGGAGAGTCCCCGCGAGGTCAGCGCCGCGCTGGTTCGCCTCGCTCCCCGCCTGTCCGGGGACCTCGCGTCGCGGGCGGTCGCCGTCGCGGAACGCATCCCGAAGGACGATCGCTTCTCGCCCACCTATCCGCGCTCCGCCGCGCTGTGCGCGCTTGCGCCGCGCCTCGACCCGGCCGACGCGCGGGCGACCATCGAAACGATCACTCTCGACTACTACCGGGCGCTGGCTCGGCTTCGACTCGCGGCGGCCCTGCCCGCCAGCTCCGACGCCCGGACCGACGCGCTGACCGACGGGGTGCGGGCGGTGGCGAACATGCCTGCTCCCCTCTATCGCGCGCGGCTGCTCCTCGATGCCGCGAACACGCTGCCCGAGCTGCGCGGCCCAGCTCTGGTCACCGCCGTCCGGGAGGCCGAAGCCGAGGCCGCGGCCGCGGCCGAGGCGGACTCCCGGCGCACCCGGGTCGGCATCCTGCTGGGACCGGACCGGCTCACGCGGGTCAGCGTCCTCCTGGGGTTGGCGCCGCTGCTCGAGCCGCCGGCCGCCACGGCGGCGATCACCCGCGCGCTGCGGCTGGCCCTGGCGATCCGCGAGGTCAACGAGGAGTGGCGTTCGTTCGGTGTGCTCCTGGTGGCGGACGCCACCGAAGGCCTGGCGCCCGCCGCAGCGTTCGAGATCCTCGAATCCGTGATGGAGGACCTCTCCACCACCATCCGGGAACACCTGCTGACCCATCTGCGCTATCTGGCGCCGCTCCTCGGCGCCCTCGGCGGGACCGGCGCCGCTGGCGCCACGCTCGACGCGATCGACAGCGTCGCCCGCTGGTGGCCGTGACCGCGCCGTAGCGGGTCAGTCTGGCGTTGCGGTCCTGGATCGTCCGGACAGGCCGGTGACGTCAGCGCCTTGTCGAGGAGGCGTCGTCCGCCCGCCGAGCGGCGTTCGCCACCGTGGTATGCAACCTCTTGTCCGCGACCGAGCGCACCGCGGCGACCTGCTTGGCCAGCACCGACACACCCGGCAGCAGCACCCGGTGGCGTCACAGCCAGCCCACCGCCTGGTTGAACAGGGCGACCGGCCCCTCTGCGTGCGTCCACGCCCGCCCATGCAGGAACGAACGGAACTTCCGGCCCCACTCCGCGTCCTCGAACGGGTGGTAGCCGTAGGCGTCCCGGATCTCCCATGCATGGTCGTACACCGTCCGCCGGCGCTCGGTGTACCGCGTCACGCACGACGCATCGTCGATCCCCAGCTGAGCGGCCAGGTGCTCAACCACCGACGAGGGCACGTCCAACGGATCGTCCAGCAGAAACCGGCCCACATAGCGGACGGTGCACATCTGCACCGCGAAGCCGAGCTGGTGATGCCGCGTCCGCCGCAGCGCGATCAGGTCCCGGTCCACGTCGTCCAGGAAGAAGAACCGCTCCATCTCCGGACGGGTAGGCACCTCCGTGAACTTCCCGTACCCCTCGGCCTGCTCATCAGTTAAGAACTCAACCGGCACGCGGCGCAGGGTAGCCGGAGGCCTGACTCCGGATCAGCAAGCCATCTGTTGAACCCCGCGCGGGAGGCGTACACGGTGATCCGGAGACCGGACGGCCTGCTTGCCGCCGGCGGCAGCGACGGCACCGTGCGGATCTGGGATCTCAGCGACCCGGCCGCGGTC
The DNA here is from genome assembly GCF_000235425.2 of Pseudofrankia saprophytica. NCBI lineage: Bacteria > Bacillati > Actinomycetota > Actinomycetes > Frankiales > Frankiaceae > Pseudofrankia > Pseudofrankia saprophytica. The sequence continues at coordinate 2,053,587 of NZ_KI912266.1, read as the reverse complement.
CGTCCACTCGGCACCCCCCTCACCGGCCACACCGGTGGGGTCAACTCGGTGGCGTTCGGACCGGACGGCCTGCTGGCTACCGGCGGCAGCGACGGCACCGTACGGCTCTGGGACGTCAGCGTGCTCCAAGACCTGCGGAACGCCGCTGTCCTGGTGGCGTGCCAACGCGCCGGCCGGGGCCTGGACGAGCGGGAATGGATTCGCTACCTGGCCAGCGAGCCGTACCGAAACACCTGCCCGGCAAGCGCTAGGTGGCCTGGCGCAGCGGTCGGTGCTGTCGATAGACGGTCGTCTGGCAAACTCCGCGGCCAGGACCACGGGTCGTACACACCGACGATGCACAACTCGATCATGCCTGAGCGACCAACTCGATCATCGTCTCCAGCGAACGCAACGGCGCCCTGGTCACGGACTAACAACGGGCCCCTCGTCCTCGCCGCGTCCGGCGAGCGGCTTGACGAGAGCGATCTCGACGTGGTGGCTGCCGCGGAGGGTGTGCCTGCGTTCCACGCGGGCCCGCAGCGCGGAGACATCTCCGCGCTGGTTCAGGCTTTGACCTACCGCCGTGGGTTCGGCGTGTCCGTGGTGTTCTCCTGGGCAGGAGGCTGGTTGGGAACGTCGTCGGCCAGGATGGCGATAACCCGCTGCAGGGCATCGCCGTTCAGAGAGGGAACGGCCGTTTCGTGGAGTTTTCTGAGCCGGATCGCATTTGCCCGGCACTGTAACGGGGTGGCGGTTGCTGCGGCGGCTCTGGCGAGGGTTGTGGCTTGGTCGGTGTTGCCAGTAGCGAGTGTCAGTACGGTGAGGAGGAACAGCCCTGTTCCGGGTAGCCGGGCGATGTTCGAGTTTGCTTGGAGCAGCAAAGCGAGTTGGTTGAGGTGGCCTGTTTCGATGGCATCGAGGGCGTGGTCGGCGGCGGCGGAGGGGTCCGTGACGATCGTGAACACGTCCTGGTTCTGTAGTCGGGTACTCAGTAGCAGGATCGCCAGGTGCTGGCGGGCGACGGGCTCGTCCGACTGCGCGAGAAGGTGCGTGACCTCATTGGTGATGAGTCGGTCGCGGTGGTCGGCGAGGTACTTGAAGGACTCGTTCCAAGTGTCTTTGCCGATCCAGGTGCTGACGGTCTGGAGGGTGTCGTGTTGGGCGCGCTGGTCGGCGAGTACGGCGGATAGGCCCTGGTCGTCGGCGGCGGTGAGCAGGGCCCTCAGCTCGTCGATGACAGATCTGTCGGGGTAGAGGAAGTCGAGGATGTCGAGGGTCTGAGGCAGGGTTGGCCGTGGGAACGGTGCGCCGTAGGTGGTGATGGCTGCTTCCCGCTGATCCCAGTCGGTGGCGGCTTGCCACGCGTTGACCAGATCTATATCGGTGTCTGGGAGGGGGCTGATCGCCCAGGAGGGCAGGTTGGCCGGAGCGTCGGGGAGCTGCTGTGCAGCGGCTCTGACCGTTGTCCGGGCTCGGGTGACGAGGTAGGGCGGCTGGTCTGCTGGGTCGGTCTCGACGTCGACGGCCGCCTGCCGCAGGAGGTCCAGGGCCTTGCGGTGGTCGCCTTGGCTGATCGCGCAGGCGGCGAAATGGCCCCGGAGTTCTCCTTGGGCCAGGGGATTGGTCAGCTTGGTGATGGCCGTCTCCCACAGGTTTTGTCCCGCCAGGGCTTCGGAGGCGCCAGCTGCGCACAGGTCGGAGATGCATCGTAGGGAGGCAGCGAAGTCCGGGAGGTAGGCGGCGGGGTTGGCCTCGGCGAGCTGGCGGCGGATCGTGACAGCCTCGTCGATCACGACCAGTGCCCCTGTCCGGTCCCCGACCTCCGCCCGCCGGCTCGCTTGGTTGTTCAGGGACGTCGCGAGGTCGGGGAGGTAGGCGGCGGGGTTGGCCTCGGCGAGCTGGCGGCGGATCGTGACAGCCTCGTCGATCACGACCAGTGCCCCTGTCCGGTCCCCGACCTCCGCCCGATGGACTGCTTGGTTGTTCAGGGACATCGCGAGGTCGGGGAGGTAAGCAGCGGGGTTGGCCTCGGCGAGCTGGCGGTACGCGATGACAGCCTCGTCGATCGTGGCGAGTGCTCCCGGAGGGTCCCCAACCGCCGCCCGCAGGTTTGCCTGGTTGTTCAGGGAGCCAGCGAGGTCGGGAAGGTAGACAGAGCGGTTGACGTCGGCGAGCTGGCGGTGGAGCGTGACAGCCTCGTCGATCACGATCAGTGCCCCCGCAGGGTCCCCAACCGCCGCCCGCCGGTTCGACTGGTTGTTCAGGGACGTCGCGAGGTCGGGGAGGTAGACGGAGCGGTTGGCCTCGGCGAGCTGGCGGTACGCGACGACAGCCTCGTCGATCGCAGCCAGTGCCCCCGCAGGGTCCCCAACCGCCGCCCGCCGGTTCGACTGGTTGTTCAGGGACGTCGCGAGGTCGGGGAGGTAGGCGGCGGGGTTGGCCTCGGCGAGCTGGCGGTACGCGACGACAGCCTCGTCGATCGTGGCGAGTGCTCCCGGAGGGTCCCCAACCGCCGCCCGCCGGGCCGCTTGGTTGTTCAGGGACGTCGCGAGGTCGGGGAGGTAGGCGGCGGGGTTGGCCTCGGCGAGCTGGCGATGGATCGTGACAGCCTCGTCGATCACGACCAGTGCCCCCGCAGAGTCCCCAACCGCCGCCCGCCAGGCCGCCTGGCTGTTCAGGGCGGTGGCGAGGCTGGGGAGGTAGGCGGCGGGGTTGGCCTCGGCGAGCCGGCGGCGGATCGTGACAGCCTCGTCGATCACGACCAGTGCCCCCGCAGAGTCCCCAACCGCCGCCCGCCGGTTCGACTGGTTGTTCAGTGAGCCGGCGAGGTCGGGGAGGTAGGCGGCGGGGTTGGCCTCGGCGAGCTGGCGATGGAGCGTGACAGCCTCGTCGATCACGACCAGTGCCCCCGCAGAGTCCCCAACCGCCGCCCGCCGGGCCGCCTGGTTGTTCAGGGCGGTGGCGAGGCTGGGGAGGTAGGCGGCGGGGTTGGCCTCGGCGAGCTGGCGGTATGCGACGACCGCCTCGTCGATCACGATCAGTGCCCCCGCCAGGTCACCAACATCCGCCCGCAGGTTTGCCTGGTTGTTCAGGGAGCCCGCGAGGTCGGGGAGGTAGACAGAGCGGTTGACGTCGGCGAGCTGGCGGTGGAGCGTGACAGCCTCGTCGATCACGACCAGTGCCCCCGCAGAGTCCCCAACCGCCGCCCGCCGGGCCGCCTGGTTGTTCAGGGACATCGCGAGGTCGGGGAGGTAGGCGGCGGGGTTGGCCTCGGCGAGCTGGCGGCGGAGCGTGACAGCCTCGTCGATCACGACCAGTGCCCCCGCAGGGTTTCCGACATTCGCCCGCCGGTTCGACTGGTTGTTCAGGGCAGTGGCGAGGCCGGGGAGGTAGACGGAGGGGTTGACGTTGCCGAGCTGGCGGTACGCGACGACAGCCTCGTCGATCGCAGCCAGTGCCCCCGCAGGGTCCCCAACCGCCGCCCGTCGGTTCGACTGGTTGTTCAGAGACGTCGCGAGGTCGGGAAGGTAGGCGGCGGGGTTGGCCTCGGCGAGCTGGCGGCGGAGCGTGACAGCCTCGTCGATCACGACCAGTGCCCCCGCCAGGTCACCAACATCCGCCCGCCAAACCCCCTGGTTGTTCAGGGAGCCGGCGAGGTCGGGGAGGTAGGCGGCGGGGTTGGCCTCGGCGAGCTGGCGGCGGAGCGTGACAGCCTCGTCGATCACGACCAGTGCCCCCGCCAGGTCACCAACATCCGCCCGCCGGGCCGCCTGGTTGTTCAGGGAGCCGGCGAGGTCGGGGAGGTAGACGGAGGGGTTGACGTCGGCGAGCTGGCGGTACGCGGCGACGCCCTCGTCGATCGCAGCCAGCGCTCCCAGCCGGTCGCCGGCGAGGACGCGGCGGTGACTCACCAGGAGGAGGAGATCGGCGCGCCGCTGGGGGTCGTCGGGTGGGGTTTCGGCCAGCCTGCGGTCGTCGACGAGCTGACCGAGTTGCCAGAGCCCAAGGGGCTGCAGCGGGATGTTGGCGGAAAGGGCGTCGAGGTCCAGCGGGGTATCGTCCGCGACGGTGAGGCGTTCGAGGGCTGTGCGGCTGGGGCCCCCGAGGGAGGTGGCGGCGGCGAGGACGACCGGCCAGCGGTCCGGCCCGTCGCGGAGCAAGGTCTCGATGTGGGCTGCGGCGGCGTCGGGGTCGTTCTGGCCGGCGCGAGTGAGCACGACGAGCGCGTCGAGCAGCCGCTGCAGGTCGGCCTGCTGCTCGGCGTCGGCCTGTCCTGTCCTGTCGGCTGGTGGGGGTAGCGCGCGGGTGAGTAGGGCGGGGTGTTTGCGTAGGACGATGAGGAGGTGGTGGTCGCCTATGGGGTCGGGGCGTAGCGACAACTTCTGGTGGGGGCCGGGGTCGAAGCAGGTCGTCAGCGCGCGGGCAACGTCGCGGCGCTCACGGCTGTCCTCGTCTAGTTCCGGTACGGCGCGCAGAGTGCTGGCCGCGCCAGCGGGGGGCGGGGTCAGCAGGGTCAGGCAGGCCGCGGCGTGGTCGAGGATGTCCGGCTCGGGTTCGCGCTCGCGGTTGATGCGGGTGTAGGCGCGGGTCCAGTAGCGCCGTTCGTGGTCGAGGATCTCGTTGTAGAGGTCGTCGTGGCTGGTCGGCAGCGGTCCGGTGCCTTGGGCGGCGGCCCAGCCGAGCAGGACCAGGTCGAGGGTGGTCCATCGCCGGCCCGGCGACGGGCGCCGCAGCGGCGGTATCGGGCTCGCTGGTGATGCTGGGTCGGTGGCGCGCATGGCGGCGGCGGTGCGCTCATAGACGTCCCCCGGCCGCGGATGGGTGTCGGGAAGCTCAAACTCCTCGATGCGGAAGGGGGTGGCGCTGGCGGTCTGGGCGCCGAGGATCTTTTGCAGCCAGCCGCCGTCAGTAGAGCGGGCGGTCAGGATGACGACGGTGGGCGGTCCTTGCCGGGCGGCGAGTGTTTGGAGCAGGGCATTGGTTTCGGTGGTCCGGGCGTCGGCGTAGTCGACGACGACCGCCAGCGGGGCGGTCACGGTCGCCAGCCAGCTCGTCGACGCTGGGTCGTGCAGGTCGTCGAGGAGCGGGCCGGCGTACCAGCCGTCGGCGCGCAGCCGGGCGGCGAGCTCGAGAGCGAGCCGGGTCTTCCCGGCGCCGCCGACGCCGTGGAGCACCGCGAAGCCGAGCCGGTCACCGGCGGCGACCTGATCGCAGTAGTCGGCCAGGACGGTCAGTTCGTCGCGGGACTGGAACGGGGTGACCTGATATTCGGCGCGTAGCAACCGCAGCGGCGACTCGGCCGTGCCCGGCTCCCGGTAGATCCCCCGCAGCGGAAGCACGTCGGGTAGCGCCGCCGGGCGATAGGCGTCGTCGCGACGGGCCACAGGTATCCCGGCCTGCCACGCCCAGTCACCGCCGGTCAGATAGCGGGCCCCGGCAACCCCGGCCTCCTCAAGGGTCGCGGCGGTACCGAGGATCGGCGAGCTGCCCAGGGAGCGCGTTAACCCGACCGGGTCGAGCACGACCAGAGGCCTCGGCGGCCCGTCGAGACTGTGTGCAACCTGGTCGGCGAAGCCAGTCGGTGCTGTCTCCCACACACCACTTGTCGGCGTGCCGTCCGGCCAGGCGCCGTCGATGGCTACCGCGACGACCGCATGCCCTGCCCCGCCGGCCCGGCGGACGGAGGTGAGCAGCACGACGGCGGCGGGCAGGCCCGCGGTCAGGCAGGCTGCGGCGAGCAGCAGCGCCACGTCCAGGCAGGTCCCGCTGCCAGGCGCGACCAGCACTTCACCCGGTGGCCGGATGACCTGGACGTCGACCCGCGCCGCCGTCGGCTGCTCGTCGTCCACGGCCTGCGGGGCGTCGGGTTCGTAGGCGTAGCCGATGTTCCGGTCAGCCAGCTCGCGCCAGGTCTCCCGGAGCAAAGCCAGCGGCGCCTCGCCGGAGCGTTGCGGGACTCGCGCATGGCGGCCGACGACGTCGGGGACGACGTAGCGTGCCAGCTGGGCTGGGTTGGTGCGGGGCCAAGCGGGCCAGTTAATCGAGGTCGACATTGTCGAGCACCTCCACCACCTCCGCCGCGCGCAGCCAACCCGCCTGCGGCACCTCACGGGCATCGACCTGAAGCCGATACACTCCCGGAAGAGCGGTGGCTAGCTCGCCGTGGAAGGCGCGGCCGCTGCCGTCCCAGGCTAGCCGCACGTCGGCCGACGATCCCTGCTTGGCCTCTGGTCGCAGCGTCACCCACATGGCGGTCGACGACAGGTCCGCGTCCACGCCCCGGACCGTCGCAGCGACGCTGAGGGCCCGGCCGGCGAGTGCCAACTCGTCGAGCTCCAGGCATAGCGCGACCGGCCGCTCGTCCGGTTTCCGGTAATACTGCAGATCCGCCGGTCGGCGCTCGAACGACTCCACCCACGGCACCACCTCGTCGAGATCGACGATCGCGCCGTGGCGGAACGCAACCCGCAGGTCCTGCGGCGAGTGCCGCTCCATCTCCACCGGCAGACCGCTGATCGCGGGAACAGTCCCGTCGCCAAGGTCGTCGGCCCAGGCACCCAGCCCAGCAGTACCGACCGCCCGGCCGACCCTGACCTTTTCACCGTCCCAGCTGCAGCCGCGCAGCGTGCCATGGCCGTAGCCAATCCGCGGCGTAACCTGCGGCCCAGTCCGGGGCATGTCGTTCCAGCAGGCGTCGATCGCCTGATGCACCTTGGCCGCGCCGCGTGCCAGGGGCTCCAGCCAATCCATCGGAACCTCGTCCGGCCGCAGAAACCCACGCCCGCGCCCGTTGGCCGCCGACGCTCGTCTCTCCAGCGAGCGATGAGGAGAACCATGCGACGGCTGCCGGAGGTCGGCGATCGCGGGGTAACGGGGCATCAGCTCCGCGACGCTCGGCCAGCCACGCAGTACCTCCCGCGGCCGGCGGATCCGAGACGGCCCCACAGCAACGCCGTTGGCGAGGATGTCCAACGCCTTCGGCGCCCCCCGGTGCGGGGTGCCCAGGGTGAGCATCGCCCGGCACAACTGGTCGTTGCCCGGCAGCGCCGCCCAGTAGCGGGCAACGAGTCCGCCCATCGAGTGCGCGACTAGCAACACCCTCGCGGCCTGAAGCGGATCCTGCGGCCATAGATGCCGAACCCGCTGGCGGATTTCGTCATCGAGCCGCCGTGCCGCGTCCGCAACGCTGCGGCGGAAGTCGTAGCCGAACGCGACCACCGTCGCGTCCAGGTTTGGCACCGGCCGCGACCCGTCGTCGAGCACCGCCCCGTCCAACGCCATCAGCCTGCCCAGCAGCCCCTCATAGCCACGCACCGCGGTCCACACCCCGAACGCCTTTCGCGAGCGGATCAGACCCAGCGGCCGCAGCTCCGGACGCTCCTCCACACTCAGCCGTTCCGGGTGGCGCAGCACATCCCCGATATCCCGCAACCCCGCCGCCCACACCAACTCCGGCGGATCCGTTCCCGGCACCGCCAGCATGCTCCCGCCGATGCCCGGCAGGACGACAACGAGATGATCACGCGCAGGCGGCATACCTGTCTCCCCCGAGAACAGCGGCCCCACCAACGGCCACAGCGATCTGCGTAGCCGCCACCTTCCCTACCGTGACTGCCACCATGCCCAGCCACGGCTGTCAGCAAACCGACGACACCGCTTTGCTCCACTCCCGCATCGCCACGGCCCACTGCGACGCTGGGTGAGTCGTCGAGGGGAGTCTCACCCCTCGACGCTGGTAGATCCGGACGTGAGGCTCTCGCCTCATCCGGCTCCCGTCATCCAGCCGTCGGTCGCAGTCCGAGCTGCCAGTGAGCGAACGGTCCTGGGTCGCGCCGTGCGATCTGTCCCAGGAGTCTGCGCCCGCGGGGCTGATCCACCAGTGCATCTCGATCGCGTTCACCGAGCGCCTCGCTGCCGCCAGCGTCGACCCGTCGGTCGGCAGCGTCGGCGACGCCTACGACAACGCGCTAGCCGAGACCACCATCGGCCTCTACAAGACCGAACTGATCAACCCGCCGGAAACACCGGTCACGGGACAATCCCCTGGACTCGGTCTGACCGTACGACGTAGACCACGGGACCTCACCGGCCGAGCAGGCGATCCGCCGCGGCCTGGGCCGATAGTCACGATGATGAGAGGCCGGAGCCCTTACGGCTGGCTAGGAGGGTTTTTGCGTTCGTTTGAGCCAGGACTTCGATGAGTTTCGCGGGATCCAAGCGTCTAAGTGATCGTGAGTGTCCGCAAGATGCGCTGGGCAGCAGGAGAGGATCAGGCCATGACCTTGGTGGCACGTCGGATGTTCGAGCTGGTCGAGCCGATCGGTGTCATCCCCTACGCAGCCGTCGAACCCAATGAGGCGATGTTCGCCCTGGGGTTCACCAACTACTGGGATACCTACTTCGCCGGACGGGCGGCGCCCCTAGGTCTCGTCCCGGCGGAGGTGGTGGACGCGCTCTTCTACAACTTCGCTCCCGGCGAGGTCGCCCGCCACATCCCGAAAGTGTGGGACACGACCACGCCCGAAGCGGCGATCGCCGCTCGTCAGATGGGTTGTGTGAAGGCGTTGCGGCGAATCCTCGGCGATCACGTCGACTCGCCCGCCTTCACACGGGCCGCCGAACTGTTGCTCAGGGCTGCGACCAGCGCACCGTTCGAGGGCCGGCCCATGTACGCCGCGCTGCGCGCGATCCCGATCCCCGATGACGTGGTGGCCCGCCTCTTCCATGCGGCTTCCATGCTGCGCGAGCACCGTGGCGACGGGCACATCGCCGCCCTGATGACCGAAGGCGTCGGCGGCCTGGAGGCTCACGTCCTGCACGCCCTCGACGTGGGCATGCCCGCGGAGAAGTTCGGACGGATCCACCACCTCCCCCCAGCGCAGCTCGCCGCCGTGATCGACGGGATGCGTGATCGCAACCTGATCGGAGATGACGGTTGGCTGAGCGAAACGGGCCGCGCCATCAAGCAGCGGGTCGAAGCGCTCACCGACGACCTCGCCGCGAAGCCGTACGAGAGCCTCGGGCCCGACGAGTTCGACGAGCTCGTGACCACCCTCGAACCGCTCGCCAAGCTGCTCCTCGCCGACCAGGACTGGTAGCTGGTAGACGGAAAGCGGCCGCTCTGAGCAGGCCGCTGGCGTGCTTGACCCGGGAGCCGGCAGGAAACGTGTCCCCAGGGGCACAGGATCTTCGTCTTTCTCTGGACGACGTGATGCTCGGCGTCAGATTGGAGTACACCCCAACACCACACGCTCGCGCGCCGCGAGATGCGTCAGGTTAGAGACGTCGGCGGAGTTTCTTGATGCGTGTCTGCTCGGTTCTTGGAGTTCATCCTGACACCTCCGACCCAGTAGCGCCGTGGACGGTGAAGCAGCGCAGACGCTCGTCGCTCCAGCCGAACACGACCTGCGTCACCGGGTACAGCTCAGCGGTGGTCGTCTGGCCGATGACGAGCAGCCGACGTCAGATCAACGGGCTGATCCCCGCCAGCACCACCCGCAGCTGGTAAACCTCGGGCGCGGTCGGGGCTGACGCATCCGCGGTCACGGGCCGCCATCTTCTCGGTCCGGCCGTCAGCGCCGGGCACCAGGTCGCCGGGCGCGTCATCTGGTGCCGGCCGGTCCCCTTGACCGCCGTGTCCTGGTGCTGGACGTGGCGATGCCCCGCCGGAGGGACTCGACTACCTCGGGCGGGGCATCGTGCCGTTCTTACCGCGGCTGTCCGACAGTTCCGTTCTGCACGCCGATGGACGCTTGCCTGTAGCGCAGCCGACACGGCACAGGAGTAGCCCGTTCGGAGAGTTGTGGTCGTGGTCTGCGTCGGTTCCTGTGACAATGCTGCTTGTCGCAGGAAACGGCGACGGCCGAGAGCAGCTGTCCACCTCGGGGTGCGCTGGCTGTGGGACGGCGGGGCATTCCAGAGCTGGGACGCGTTTCGCGCCGCGCCGGAACCGACCGATACGCCACAGGTCGGGCCTCGGGGGATGGTGGCAGGATTAGGAGCTGTGTCCGATAGGGGCGCCTCGGGCGGCGGGACAGCGCCGGGGTGCGACTTCTTCATCTCCTACACCGCCGTGGATCGGGCATGGGCGGAGTGGATCGCCTGGCAGCTGGAGGACGCTGGCTATCGGGTGCTGGTTCAGGCGTGGGACTTCGTGCCCGGGTCGAACTGGGCGGTGCGCATGCAGCAAGGCATGGCTGACGCGCAACGCACCATAGCCCTGCTCTCCGACTCCTACCTGCGTTCGGTGTACGGCCAGGCCGAGTGGCAGGCCGCTCAGGCCGCCGACCCCTTGGGGTTCGCCCGCAGGCTGCTGCCCATCAGGGTGGAAGACTGTCCCCGCCCCGGTCTGCTCGGACAGATCGTCTCGATCGACCTATTCGGGCGGCCGGCCGAGGCCAACCGCCAGCTTCTGCTCGACACGATCGCCGCTGCGGTCGCGGGACGAGCGAAGCCCTCGGTCTCACCTGCCTTCCCTCACCCCCCGGCATCACCAAGCATGCTGACGGGCGAGCCGGACTTCCCTATCTCGTCATCCCCAACCTCCTCCACCGCACCGGCCCCCGCGGACCCGGCGAACCCACCCCAGCCGCAGCCGGCGGACGTCAGCGTCCGGCCGGACCGCGCGGCCCAAGACCCGCCGATACGGCAGCCCGATCACGGGCGTGACGACGGCCTAACCCACATCACCGGGCAAGCGGACCCCAGCATCGCCGACGCGCCTCGTCACCCAGCCCCCACGAGGACCGGGATCAGCGTGGCCGCGCCGGCGCCGCGCCGGGACGACCAGCCCCGGGCACGACGCCGCTGGCCCCGCTGGCTGCGCCGCCCCCAGATCCTCGCCCCGCTCGCGGTCCTAGCGGCCGCCGCCATCACGGCCACCGCGCTGATCGCGGCCGAACCGGGACACTCATCCGGAGGCGCGGGCTCCAGACAGACCACAACCCCGTCGCCCTCCTCGGCGCCCATCGCGCCGCGCCCCCTCGGCCAGCCGCTGACCGACCACACCAACTCCGTAACGTCCGTGGTGTTCTCCCCGGATGGGCGAACCCTGGCCAGCAGCAGCGGCGACAAGACGGTGCGGCTGTGGGACCTGGCCGATCGCGCCCACCCCAACCCGCTCGGCCAGCCGCTAACCGGCCATAACGACTGGGTGCATTCGGTGGCGTTCTCCCCGGATGGGCGAACCCTGGCCACCGGCAGCGGCGACAAGACGGTGCGGCTGTGGGACCTGGCCGACCGGGCCCACCCCAACCCGCTCGGCCAGCCACTGACCAGCCACACCGGCGCCGTGGTCTCCGTGGTGTTCTCCCCGGATGGGCGAACCCTGGCCACCGGCAGCGGCGACAAGACGGTGCGGCTGTGGGACCTGGCCGATCGCGCCCACCCCAACCCGCTCGGCCAGCCGCTAACCGGCCACACCGACGGTGTGTGGACGGTGGCGTTCTCCCGAGATGGGCGAACCCTGGCCACCGGCAGCGCCGACGCGACGGTGCGGCTGTGGGACCTGGCCGACCGGGCTCACCCCAACCCGCTCGGTAAGCCGCTGACCGGGCACACCGGTGCCGTCTTGTCGGTGGCGTTCTCCCCGGATGGGCGTACTCTCGCCGTCGGCAGCGACGGCACGACGGTGCGGCTGTGGGACCTGGCCGACCGGGCCCACCCCAACCCGCTCGGTAAGCCGCTAACCGGCCATACGGGCCGGGTGCATTCGGTGGCGTTCTCCCCGGATGGGCGAACCCTGGCCACCGGTAGCGCCGACGCGACGGTGCGGCTGTGGGACCTGGCCGACCGGGTCCACCCCAACCCGCTCGGTAGGCCGCTGACCGGCCACGCTGTCGCCGTGTACTCCGTGGCGTTCTCCCGGGACGGGCGCACCCTGGCAAGCGGCGGTAACGATACGACGGTGCGGCTGTGGCAACTGCGATGACTGCGGTGGCCGGCCGGAACGGCGGAAGTTGAGGTCGGCACAGATTCCCGTGATAAGAGGCGTTGTCACAGGAAACGGCCCGGGACGATCAGCTGACCTGTGGGGACGTACGACTCCCAGCGAGTGTCTTCTCGGATTTATCTCAGGAACGGGACGGAGCCGGGTCATGGCGGCGTCTATGGCGGTCCCGATAGCCATCCGTCCGCTGGTCCCGTCGGCGACTTCTGATCGACCTGGCTACTGCCGGGTGCAGCCTCACGCGGTCTGCGGGTATCGAGGCGGCCTGGCCGCGTTCACCTGCTGGCATCTGGATGGTCTCGACATCGTCGACGTGCTGGCGCTGCGCGCCTTCTTCGCTACTCTCACCGAGCTCGCTCGGCGGCGGGGCACTCGTCGCGTTCTCTTCCTGGTCGTCCGCCACGACCTCCTGGCCATGAGGCTGATGAGGCGGCACCCGGTTGGTCGCTGGATGAGTCGGGCTCAGATTCGGGGGCCCGGCCGAGGAACGCCGTCGTGCGGCGTGCCGACCTTGCGGTGGTAGCGGCCCTGGGCGGCTTGTTCGGACTCGACGCTGAGATCGGCGGCGATCTGTCGGAACCTCGGCACGCGCCTGCCCAGGGCGTCCTTCTCGCGCGCGGCGAACAGTAGGACGCCTTCGAGTTCGTAGAGCTCGGCGTGAACTGCCCGGAGCAGAGTCAGAGCAGTGCCCACCTCGTCGGGTGTAGCGTGCCAGAACTCGATTTCGGACCGCTGACCTGCGACTTCATCGCCGGGTGCCGTGGTGCACGATTGGCTCATGGTGGTCCGACTGGCGTATCTGATCATGGTGCGGGTGTTCGACTGGCTGGTCCTGCTGACGCGCAGTGACGCGGCGAGGACGACGGAGCTGTTGGTCCTGCGCCACGAGGTCGCGGTGTTGCGTCGTCAGGTGGGACGTCCCCGGTTCACCTGGCCAGACCGCGCGATCCTGGCCGCGCTGGCCCGGCTCCTACCCCGCGAGGTCCGGTCGTGCCGGCTGGTCACCCCTGCAACGCTGCTGGCCTGGCATCGCCGCCTGGTCCGCCGACACTGGACCTACCCCCACCAGGTGGGCCGCCCGTCGGTGGATGAAAAGCTCCGGACGCTGGCGATCCGACTGGCCCGCGACAATCCCACCTGGGGCCATCGCCGCATCCAAGGAGAACTACTCGGCCTGGGCCATCAGATCGGCGCGGGCACGATTCGTCGCATCCTCGCCAGTGCAGGTCTCGGCCCAGCGCCGCGCCGCCACGCCGACAGCACCTGGCGCACCTTCCTCCACGCCCAGGCCACCGGCCTGCTCGCCACCGACTTCTTCCACCTGGACACGATCGCCCTGCGCCGGCTCTACGTCCTGTTCGTCATCGAGATCCAGACCCGGCGTGTCCACATCCTCGGCGTGACCGCCCACCCGACCGCAGCCTGGGTCACCCAGCAGGCACGCCACCTGACCATGGACCTCGACGGACGACTCGACGCATTCCGTTTCCTGATCCGCGACCGAGACACGAAATACACCCAGGCGTTCGATGACGTGTTCGCCGCCGAAGGCATCCAGATCATGCGGACCCCACCGCGGACACCCCGGGCGAACTGCCACGCCGAACGGTTCATCCGCACCGTCCGCCAGGAATGCACCGACAAGATCCTCCTCTACGGCGAGCGCCACGCGACCACGGTGCTCGACGAGTACACCCGCCATTACAACGATCATCGCCCTCATCAAGGGCGAGACCAGCGACCACCGAACCACGACCCAGCCACCGTCACCCCATTCAACGGCCCGATCCACCGCCGCAAGGTCCTCGGAGGCGTGATCAGCGAGTACCACCGTGCCGCCTGACGGAGCTGCAAAACCGCAGGCCACGCCCCCGGATCGAGTTCTGGCACGCTACAGGACAACAACCGGATCGAGTCCGACCACAGCAGACCCAAGGCCAGGCTCCGGCCCATGCGGGGCTGAAACGGCCGCGCTCCGCCCAGACGATCAGCAGTGGACACGCGCTCGTCCAGAACATTCGCCGCGGCGGTCTGACCCTCAAGCCCGCCCGGCCCACCGCACGCCCCGACCCTCCGAACGAAACAGGCGCCTCCGCGACTCCCGCGGGCTGACAGATGTCGAGGTCAGGTCCGGGGCCGTCCGGGTAGGTAGAGGTGGAATGTGCCTCACGGGCAGAGGGGATGGTATTCGAGGTCCGGGACGAAGCGTTGCCACTCCTGTGGGGACAGGCCGCTGCCCGGCTGTGTGCAGAGGCGCCGTAAGGCGTCTGCCGGGTTCAGGTCCCACAGTCGGACGGCGTAGTCGTCGCTGGTCGTCGCCAGATAGTTGCCGTCGGGTGAGAAGGCGGCGCCCAGCACACCCTTGGTGTGGCCTACGAGAATGGCCGACCTGCCCGGATGCCGCAGGTCCCAGAAGCGGACTGTGTCATCACCGCTCGCCGTGGCCAGGGCCTGCCCATCCGGCGAGAACATAACGCCCCACACGCGGCCGACGTGGCCTGTGAGGATCCTGGTCAGAGTCGGTGCGGACGTGCCGATGTTCCAGAGCCGGACGGTTGTGTCCTCGCTGGTAGTCGCCAATGTGCGGCCGTCCGGGGAGAAGGCGACACCGAGGACATGGCTGGTGTGACCGGTCAGGGTTGCGCGCATGGTGGGATGGGCGACGTTCGCGACGTCCCAGAGCCGAGCGGTGTGGTCGTCGCTGACCGTGGCGAGCGTGCGGCCGTCCGGTGAGAACTCCACGTCGCGGACGCCTTGGGTGTGCCCAGTGAGCACAGCGATCGGCCGAGGGCGGTCCGGGTTGGAGACATCCCAGAGCCGGGCCGTGTCGTCATCGCTGGCTGTGGCCACCGTGCGGCCGTCTGGGGAGAATGCCACAGCCCAGATGCGCTTGGTGTGGCCGTCGAGTGCCCCACGCGCGCGTGGGGTACCGCCGCTCCCGGTGCCGGCAGGGGCGAGTTCCCACAGTCGTGCGGTGCCGTCGCCGGCCGCCGTGGCGAGTAACGCGCCGTCCGGCGAGAACGCGGCGTCCAGTGCCCCGACGCCGGAGGCCGCGATTCTCAAGGTCCGTCCGGGCTGGCCCGGGTGGGCGGCATCCCAGAGACGGACGGTCCCGTCGTTGCTGGCGCTGGCCAGCAGCCCGCTGTGCGGTGAGAACGTCGCGGACCTGACCCAGCTCTGGTGACCTGCGAGGGTGGACACCTGCACGGGGCTGCGTGGCGCGGTGAGATCCCACCGCCTGATCACGCCGGTGAAGCTGGTCGCGGTGGTGAGAGTCCGACCGTCGTCGGAGAACGCCAGGTCGAAAACTACGTCGGTGTTCCCGGTCAGTACCGACAGGAGCCGGGGCGCCCGGGGGTCGGCAACGTCCCAGATGCGCACCGTGCGGTCACGGGCGCTGGTCGCGAGTGTTCTGCCGTCGGGCGAGAACTTGACGGCGACAACGGAGTCGGTGTGGCCGGTAAGAGCTCCGAGCGGAGTGGGACTATCGGGCCGACCAATATCCCATAGCCGGACGTCGCGCCGTCCACTCGCCGTGGCCAGAACCCGCTCGTCAGGAGAGAAGTCCACGCCGTCGGGTGCACCGAGAAAACCCAGCGCCTCCGGCAAGACGGCGCGTCGCGTCGCGGGCGCGTCGCCCGGGATGGTCCAGAGCTCGAGGCCGCCGTCTGCCGGCTGGACCGCGGCCATGGCGCCATGGCGCGAGAGGACAAGAGCCGACGACCAGTAGTTCCTGTCCGGATCCGCCCCGCGGATGGTGAACGTGCTCACCCGCCGTCCGGTATGCGCGTCCCAGAGCGCGGCGATCGTGCCGTCGCTGTATCCGATCGTCGCCACGAATGCGCTGTCGTGGGTGAAGGTGACGCCGAAGAGGGTACCGAGCTGGGGAATCGTTGTTGTGAGCGTGGGGCTGCTGACAGACGAGATATCCCAGACCTGGATCGCCGAGTATTGGTTCGCGACCGCCAGCATTCTCCGGTCCGGTGAGAACGCGACGTCGTCCACCGTGTCCAGACTGGGCAGCGTCGCGATCTCCCGCACGCCGTCCGCGGACACGGTCCAGACCTTCACCTCGCGGGTTCTCCAGCTCGACGTCGCGGCCAGCGCACCGTCCGCGGAAAAGGTGACGTTGCTGTCTGGCATCGTCTCGAAGATCTGGGTGTTCGCGGAATCGTAGACGGTCATGGTCAGGGCGGTACGCGCCTCGGGCGTGGGGGCGATGCGGTAGGCCGCCGCCGCGAGCCGCCTGCCGAGCCCGCGATCGGTCTCGAACGTCGTCAGCGCCAGGTCGGCCAACCGGCGTGACGAGGCGGCGAGCTGCTGCTGCGCCGTCGATCCGGCTGCCTGGCCTGTCCCGCGGGACCATGGGGCGACGGCGAGCACGACGGCGAGGGTGATGGCTGCTGTCGCCACCACAGTCACCACCAGCAGACGCGTCCGAGACCGCGCCCAGCGCATGGCCCCACGGCGCGGGGGGCCTGACCGTTCGCCGTCTGGGACGGCCTCGAGAGCGATGAACGCCGGGCCTGCAAGGACCGTCCGTCCGGTGAGCGTCGCCCTAGCCGCCTCATCCATGGCACCGTCCGCCGTGGGGGTGGAGTCGACCGTGGCGGCCGACGCGGACACGGACGGGTGGCTCGTGGGTTTCGCTTCAACGGCTGGCGCGGAGGCGGGTGCGTGCGTGCCGTTCATGCCTGCGGCGGTGAGTTGGCCGAACGCGCCGGATTCCTTATTGACCTCCGCCGGCTCCGCCGCGAGGAGACGCGCCAGGAGATCCTGGGCTGAGGGCCGCAGCGCCGGGTCCTTCGCCATCGCGGCCTGAACCAGGGGAAGGAGGCTCGGGTCGAGGCCGTCCAGTCGGGGTGGCTCGTGCACGACCCGATGGGTAAGGACATGGACCGGCCCCGCACCGAAAGGCTGCCGACCGGTCCCGGCGAAGACGACCATCGCGCCCCAGGCGAACACGTCGGCCGCGGCGGTGACCTCGTCCAGGGACGCCTGCTCCGGTGCCATGAATCCCGGGGTGCCAAGCTGGCCGATGAACTGGCTGGTCGCACCCGTCACCGCATCCAATGCCCGGGCGATCCCAAAATCAATCACCTTTGGGCCGACCGGCGACATCAGCACGTTGGACGGTTTCAGATCGCGGTGCACGACCCCGACCCGGTGAATGGCAACCAACGCCGTCGCCACCGCGACCGCCACCTGCTTGAGCGCGGCCGGAGCCAGCGGACCGTCCTCTTTGATCATCTGGGACAGGCTCGGCCCGCGCACGAACTCTGTGACCAGATAGGGCCTGGGAGAGTCAGCATCCGCATCGATCACCGGCGCCGTGCAGAAGCCGTCCACCCTGCGGACAACAGCGATCTCGCGGCGGAAACGAGCGCGGAACTCCTGGTCGCGCGCCCATTCGTCCCTGATCACCTTGACGGCGACCCGACGGCCCTCCGCGGTCTCCGCGACGTAGACGACACCCATCCCGCCCACGCCAGCCCGCCCGAGCAGCCGATAGGGACCGACCTGCTCCGGATCCCGCTCATCCAGCGGCCGCCACATCGAACTCACGTCGTGCCGCACGTCGTCACGACACCTTCTCCCCCCGAGAACTGCGAACAGCTTAACGCCGCGATCGGCACGCTCACGTGCGCGGAAGGACTCAGCTATCGCCCCAGGTGTTCGCGACGCGAAGCCGAGGTGGCGACGTTGTCGGCGACGCTCGGCTACCTCTTCAGCATCGCTGGAGGCGCGGCGAGATGGCCCTGCGCTTCGGCGGTCGCGGCCGGCGTAGCGGACCTCGCCGGAGTCCGCCGGGCGCTGCCCGGTGAGCGCGCCGCCCATGGGCGTGTCAGAACAAGGTCATGATCTTTGTCAGTACGTCGACCGCGTGGGATGGGGCTGTGCTGTCGATGCACAGCCGGTCCCAGGCTTGCATGTAGTGGTCGACGTCGCCGCGCTGGTCCAGGTAGGTGCCGCCACCGAAGAACTCCAGGTAGACCACATCGGGTAGGACCGCCTCAGGGAACCGCAGAATACTGAACTGTCCGCCTTCAGCCGCGTGGCCACCGAGGTCATAGGGCATGATCTGGAGGGTCAGCGTCGGGGTATTCATCAGATCGATGAGATATCTGATTTGACTCCTCATGATCTTAGCGCTGCCGACCGGGCGGCGTAGCGCAATCTCGTCAAGGACTACCCACAGCCGGGGTCCGTCTGGTCTCGCGAGGACCCGCTGTCGATTCATGCGCATGGCGACCCGGTCCTCGATCACCCCGCGTGACTTACCTCGGCCGTTTTGGGTGATTTGCGCCCGGGCGTAGTCCTCCGTCTGGAGGAATGTTGGAATGTAATGGACCTCGTACGACCGGATCAAGGACGCGGACTCTTCCAGCCCGGGGTACGGCTGGAACCAGTCGGGCAGATAGTCGGAGTTGCTCTGCCACCAGCCCTGCTGGTCGGCGTCGTGGACCATCGACAGGAAGGATGCCTGTTCGGCATCCCCGGTCACACCATAAAAGTTCAACAGAGCTTCAACGTCACGCTGCCTGAGCGGGACACGCCCCTGCTCAAGACGGCTGATCTTCGCCTCCGAGCTTCGGAGGTGATGGGCTGCCGCCCCGCGGGTGGCGCCGGCCGCCTCGCGGAGCCTGCGCAGTTGAGCGCCCAGCAGCATGCGACGGACCGTCACGATGTTGCCCGTCGACCTTGGTGTACGGGCCGTCACCATGTTGCCCGTCGACCTTGGTGTCACGTCCGGCGCGTTCGCGTCCTTGGGTGAGCGGCTGTCTGCGCGGAGGGTCTTCAGGAGAGTGTCCGGGGAGCGATCCCGCAGACGGCGGCTGATGTCATCGCCGAGCGAGGAGCCGGCAAGCAGCTGGTGGATGGCGGTGTCGTCGGGATCGGTCACGGCTGCTGTCCTCCTCCCAGGCTTTTACGGTAGCGGTATCGGCGGTTCGCGACCGCGCCAGCAGTGGTGCCATCTCCCAGAATCCGCGCGATCTCGCCGTCGCTGTAGCCCGCGTGATGGAGAAGAATCTCGGTGCGTCGTCGTCGGTCTGGCGGCAACTTCTCGGCGATCTTCTCCCGCAGGATCACGAGATCTGCCGGGTCGTCAAGGACGGTCGACCCTCGGTCCAGCAGGTGGGAGTCCGGGAATGGCCGGACCTGCCGCTGGTCGCGTTCCCACGCCTTATACACACCGCCGAAACGCAGGATGCAGCTCCCGACGAAGTAGCTGGTCAGCACCGCGCCACCATCGGGCGACCAGCCCCGGCCGGTGCGTCCGTCGACGACGAAGCGTTCCAAGGCCCGCCGTAACGTTTCCTGAACCAGGTCCTCGACATCGTGGCGAGTCAGAACCATCGTCCCGGAGCCGAGCCGGCTCAGACCGCGAACGCCCCTCCGCGCACACTGCTCCACAATGTGGCCGCTGGCCAGCCAGGAACAGAGCACCGGATAGGCGTAGCGGACCAGGGCGTCAGCCACGACGTCAAAGTCCGGTCCGGCGAACCCGACCTCAACCAGCCGCGCGTACAGCACAGCGTCCCCCACGGTCGATTCTGGGGGGCGCGTCACAGCCGCCCGCCGCGAGCCGGGCCGCTCCGCCACGCATCCATAAGCCTCGTCCCTCGTGATGGTTCCGACGCGAGGTTGTAGGCCGCCGCGACACCCGATCTCACACAGAGCACCGCAGAAATGGCCGACACACCGCCAGCGTGAGGACAGCCTGCCATCGCCCCTATGAGAGGCCGACAGACACCTGCAGAAGGGACGCAACGCATGACTGCCACCCCCCACCAGCTGGCCGCCGCGCTCGCCGGGATCGCCGGCGCTGGCGCCGCTTCCGTCGAAATCGGCCTCGTCAGCGCCACGGACCTGTTCACCACCGCGTGGGGTGGCGCCGCCCTCGCGCTCCTCGACGCGCTCGCCCGCGCCGTCACCGCTCATCCGTCTAAACCCGACGAACCAGACCCCGGGCGCGGAGTCTGACAAGCCGAAACCGGGAGCTGCCCGGCGGCAGCGCCGGGCAGCGAGGACCGAATCTCTCTGCGCCCGTTGCGACAGCTGGCGCCCAGCCCGCCAGCAACAGGACCACCAACCCTCTCTGGCCGTACACAGGCGAGCCGGCCAGGCCAACAGCGGGGAAGGGTGGGAGGATCTGTCCACTGGTCACGGGCACGCCGTGCAGCAGGTGGACTCGGGCGCGGGGGTGCCGGGTGGATGACGGCCTGACGGTCGCGGAGGTGGGCGCGTTCGCGGCCATCTTCCGAGACCGAGACTCTGCGCATCTCGTGTTGGACCGAGCCGGGTTCCCGGCTAGCCATGTCCCATTCGACGCGTCGACGCCGTTGCTGTTCTGGGCTTCTGTCTCCCAGGAACTGCGCTCCGGAGTACAGGACGACGGACGGGAACAGCTATTGGCTGCCGCTCGCGAGTTGTACCCATACAACCCGGCGTTCGGCGGCGACGTGTCGGCCACCGTCCTGACCGCCGACGCGACAGCGACGAGACCGGCCGCGTGGACGCCGCCTCGGCGTCGAGTTCGCACCTCCGGTTGGGAGCAGGCAGCTTCCGAGGCAGACCGTGCGCCTGCCGAGCGGGTCGCAGACGGGCTCGCGGTCGCGGTCGGAACTCAATGGGCCGCGGAGGCCCGGTTCCGGCGGCTCAACGATCCGGCCCCGCTATCGGTGTCCTGGGAACCGGTAAACCCTTCGCTGATGCAGCCTTGGCGGTCATTGGTTCGGCTGGCGACCGCCGGGGCTGGGTGGCCTTCCGTTCCGGGTCGCCCAGCCACGCGAGGCTGGGCGACCGGGCCGAAGGAGCTGGCGGGCAGCGACGGCGGTCTGGCCAACATCCTGACCCGTGTACCAACGCACCGACTGGTGGTGCTTGGCGAGCCGGGATCTGGCAAGACGATGCTGTTGGTCCGGCTACTCCTGGACCTGCTCGCCCGCCGCCCGGCGGGCGGACCGGTTCCGGTGCTGCTTCCCCTGGCTTCCTGGAACCCGACCCGGCAACGCCTCGACATCTGGCTGGCAAACCGACTCGCTACCGACTATCCGGCTCTCGCAGAGCGTGCCGACGATGACGCCAGAAAACGCACGCGCGCGCAGATGCTCCTCGACACCGGCATGCTTGTGCTCCTCCTCGACGGGCTCGACGAGATCCCCGACGCGGTCCGCGGGCAGGCGATCAGTAAGATCAACAGCGCCCTGCAGGCGGGACAGCAACTTGTCCTGACGTGCCGGACCAGGGCATACCGGCGAGCCTCACACCCCACGCGGGGCGCCGAAGTGCGACTGATCGGCGCCGCCGGTATTCAGCTGTGCCCTCTCGCCCCCGAAGACGTAGCGACCTATCTGCGCGACGCCGCCAGCGGGCCTTCCGCTGAAAAAAACTGGGCACCGATAGTGGCCGCCCTCACCGCTAAGCCCGCGTCACCGGTGGGCCGGGCTCTGGCAACTCCGCTGATGGCCGGGCTGGCCCGGGCCGTCTACAACCCTAGCCCAGGCGAGCCGGACATCGCGGCCGGTCGCTCCCCCAGCGAACTACTCGATTCCAGTCTGTTCCCCACAGTGACATCCATCGAGCACCACTTGTTCGACGCGTTCATCACCGCCGCCTACCGCGATCATCCCGACCCCGAGCGCCAGCCCCACTGGAACGCAGCCGATGCAGAACGCTGGCTGACCTTTCTCGCCCGCCACCTCCAGCGGGATCTCGACGGCCAGCCCGACCTCGCCTGGTGGCGCCTACCCGACGCGGTCCCCCGACGCGCGTTCACCCTCGGGATCGCGACCTTCGTCGGCCTCATTGCCGGACTCACGATCGGAATTGCGGAAGGCATCATTCACGGCGTCATCGGGTTTCTGGTGGCCGCGCCCAGCGGAGCGCGGATGGCCGAGACCGTGCGTCGACGCCCCATCGACCGGCCCACCCAGACTCGCCTACGCCCAGCTCGGTTCGTAGGTGGCCTCGCGGGCGGGTTTCTACCCGGCGCTGGCATCCTGCTGCTACTCGACATCTGCACTGACACACCACTCGACCCTGCAGCCACGATCGCCTTCGGGGCCGCCGTAGGTCTGATCATCGCGCTCATGCTCGGCTTCCAGCCGAAACCGGTGGAACTTGAGACCGCCCCCGGCCCAGGGCCGACCATCGCCGGGGACCGCACAGCGTTCCTCTCGTTCGCACTGACGTACGCGACTATCGGCGGCCTGGCCGTCGGCATCGCCCTCCGGCTGGCATTCGGACCCGGACCAGGTCTGGCAACAGGCATCACGATTGGCATCGTCGGAGGAACCGTCGGCGGGATCCTGAAGACCGCCTGGGGGCGGTTCACCGTCGCGCGTGCCTACATGCTTGCGCACCGCCAGCTACCACCCAACCTGATGGCCTTCCTCGCCGACGCCCACCAGAACCGCGGAGTGCTCCGCCAGGTCGGCGCGGTCTACCAGTTCCGTCACCTCGACCTACAACGTCGCCTCGCCGAACGCTAGCCCAGCACTTTCGTGTGTCCAGCAGACCGGAGGTGACGCCGTGTAGCGGCTGATCCGCTAGTCGTAAGCTCGTCGTCGCTTGCCGGTGTGAGTCCGGTCCGGGTAGCTGCTAGGAGGCCCGGTAGCAGACTGGCGGCTTGGTCGGGTAACTGGCCGGGTCGAAGCCCAGTGTCAAAAGCCCAATAGGGGGAGCGACTGGACGGTCCGTAGCATGAAGCGAAGCCTGCCGCCTCGTTATGGGCCCGCTTTGGCGGGAAGAGGGAGTGCCGAGCCGCGGAAATCACGGCGAAGGCCATGGAAGCGGTGTAGATCCTG
Organism: Pseudofrankia saprophytica; assembly: GCF_000235425.2. Classification (NCBI taxonomy): domain Bacteria; kingdom Bacillati; phylum Actinomycetota; class Actinomycetes; order Frankiales; family Frankiaceae; genus Pseudofrankia; species Pseudofrankia saprophytica. The sequence continues at coordinate 2,030,847 of NZ_KI912266.1, read as the reverse complement.
GATTACAGCCGTGAGGGACTCCTCGGGGTATGGGGCGCGGAACGTTCAGAGAGTGACGGCGGGAACTGGAGAGACCCTGCCTGGCCCGGCAGCACCGCGAAATGTCTGTCGGAGGAGGCGACGCCCTATAACCGATGACCTCGGGAAGTGGGCGACGTGTCGGGTAGGGAGTCGCGGATCGAGGCCACGGTGCGGGGGCCGGCCGCGCTGCTTGCGACGGGATGCGGCGGCGTGACGGCGGGCGATCAGTCGCGGTGCCAGCGCAGGACGGTTTCGGGGCGCACCAGTAGCTGCAGGTCGTGCAGTGTGGGCCGCGACCAGGACCGCGTCCGCGTCCGCCACCGGCACCGCAAGATCCCGGCCGCAGGCATCCAACAACGCGACAGTCGACCGGGTATGCGGCGCGAGCAGCGGGTCACACGACCAGCGAGCCGGACCCGCGGCGGCTTCACCGCTGGCCGACCACCGATCTCATTCGGCCTGCCACCGCCGCAGCACCACCGACCGCGGAACAAACACCGGCCGGTCCACCGGCCCACACGAATACGTCATGCCACCGCACGGTCCGAACCACCACCACCGCCACAGCCATCCCGAACCACATCGCGACCCACGGCCCGGCCAGAAGCGCGTCCAGCCGGACATCACCGGGGACATCGCCGCAGCTCACGACCACCGTTGACGATCACATGGAGCCGATGACGCCGGCGACGTCGTGCCCGCTACTGTCGAGGCCGTGGGAACGGAGGGGGCCGGCCATGGCCATGAAATCGACAGTCACGCTGAATTTCGGGGTCGTCAAGATTGAACTGACACAAGACGACCTGTCCGCACTGAAAGGCAGGTTTACCCGGAACCCTCTTTACCGAGGACCCTGCCTGATCATCAATCGTGATACCGGGCTCGCCCTCGACGCGCATCCCGACGCGAAACCAGGAGGCCATACCTGCCTGTGGCAGCCGCACGCGGCACCGTGGCAACAGTGGCGCCTGCACGGAACCGGCGGCGGCACCATCGAGATCATCAGCGAGTCCAGCGGCCTCTACCTCACAGCGATGGCCGAAGGCCACGAGTGGGGCGAGACCTGGCTCCACGACACCGTCAAGCCCGGCTGGTCCAGACAGTGGAGGATCAAGAACACCGACGACGGCGTAGCCTTCGCCATCCAGAACGCCACCTCCGGGTACGCCTTGGACGCCGGCCAGCACGCCGAGAACCTCAGCGACCCACACCTATGGCCGACAACGCACTGGGACCCCTGGCAGCAATGGATCATCGCCCGCCTACCACTGACCTGACGACGATTCATCTCTGACCCATCCGACCTGTCATTTGCCTGGACGGACAGAGGGACCACGTCGGGTACCCTACCCGGGTAGTGCCGCACAGTGGCGGGATCAGAGCTCTGCGTCGCGACGTGTCCAGCTCCGTGCCAACCGGACCATTACCGGCGCCTTGTCCACATAGCCCTGGACCCGCCCGAATCGCAGCTACGGCCACCATCGGAGAACACGCGCGTGTGCGGATGCGATCGCGGTGCTTACCGTTGTAGGTCCCGCCTCCAGCGAGAGCAGTACCGCCAGAACCTGCGTCACCGCTCTGCGGTCGACGAGCGAGGCCAGTGCCAACGCCTCGCGAAAGGCTGCGGTGCGTTGGCTGGCGGATAGATGCGGCGCGAGCGTGGTCAACGCGCTCAGCCGGTCGTTTGGCTGGTCGATGGCGGTCAGGGAGCGCAGCGCCTGGCCAGGGAGGTCGACGGACAGGAGCGGCGCGAGTTCAGTCAAGGCGAACGCTCGGGCGTCTGGCTGCTCGATAGTGGCCGCGACGCTCAGCGCTTGGCCGAGGAGGTGGGCGGGTAGGTGTGGCGCGAGCTCGGTCAACGCCTGCGCCCGGATGTGCGGGTCCTCAAGGGTGGTCGCGGTCTGCAAGGCCTGGCCGACGACCGCTGTGCGCTGGTCGGCTGGTAGATGCGAAGCGAGCCTGGTCAACGCAACGACCCGGGCGTCCGGCTCGGCCAGGGCGGTCGCAGTGCGCAGCGCCTGGCCGAGGAGGTCGGGAGGGAGGTGTGGCGCGAGCCCAGCCAACGCCTGCGCCCGGAATCCCGGCTCCTTGATGGTGGTCGCGGCGACGAGCGCCGCGCCGAGGAGGTCCGTGGGTAGGTATGGCGCGAGGCTGGTCATCGCAGCGACCTGGGCCTCCGCCTCGTCGATGGAGGTCGCGGTGGCGAGCGCCTGGCCCAGGAGGTCTGCGGTGAGATGCGGAGCGAGCCCCCTCAACGCCTCCGCCCGAACAGCCGGGTGGTCAACCGTAGTCGCGGCGCTCAGCGCCTGGCTGAGGACCGCTGTACGCAGGTCGGCCGGCAGACGGGGAGCGAGCGCGGTTAACGCCGTCGCCCGGTTGTACGGGTGGCCGATGGCGGTCGCGACGCTCAGTGCCTCGTGGAGGAGGTCAGCGGGGAGGTGCGGCGCGAGTTCGGCCAACGCTGACGCCCGGTAGTTCGGCTGGTCGATCGTAGTCACCGCGCCGAGCGCGTGGGACAGGACCGCCGTGCGCTGCTCGGCGGAAAGGTGCGGCGCGAACTTTGTCAGCGCGGCTGCCCGGGTGCCCGGATCGTCGATTGCGGTCACGAGGCTGAGCGCCTGATCGAGGAGATCGTCGCGGAGACGCGGCGCGAAACCGATCAGGGCGGCCGCCCGATTGCCCGGATCGTCGATCGTGGTCGCGACTCTGAGCGCCTGATCGAGGAGATCGGCGGGGAGATGCGGCGCGAGCCCGAGCAACGCTGCCACTCGGTCGGACGGATAGACGATGGTGGTCGCGACGCTCAGTGCCTCGCTGAGAACCGCTGCGCGCCGCTCGACGGGAAGGTGCATCGCTAGGTCGGCCAGCACCTTCACCCGGCTGTCCGGCCGGGCAACGGAGGTCGCCGTGCTGAGCGCCTGATTCAGAACCGCCGCGCGCCGGTCGCCGGGGAGATGCGGTACGAGCCAGATCAACTCCTCCATCCGGCTGAACGGCTGGGCAACCGAGGTCACCGCGCCGAGCGCCTGATTCAGGACCGCCGCGCGCTGGTCGCCGGGGAGATGCGGTACGAGCCCAACCAGCACCTCCACGCGGGTAGACGGCTCATCGATGGTGATAGCGGCGCGAAATGCCCTGCCAAGGAGGTCCTGGGGTAGGCGCGGCGCGAGCCCGGCCAATGCCTGCGCCCGGAAGTATGGCTGGTCGATCGTCGTCGCGACGTGCAATGCCTCGCCGAGGAGATCGGGCGGGAGGAGCGGCGCGAGCTCGGTCAGCGCGTCCGCCTGGCTATACACCTCGTCGATGGCCGCCGTAGCGCCCAGCGCCTGGCGGAGAACCGCTGTGTGCTGTTCGCCAGAGACAAGAGGCGCGAGTCTGGTCAACGCCTGCGCACGGGCGAACGGGTTGTCGATGGCCGCCACGGCGCGAAAGGCCTGGCCAAGGAGGTCGGCAGGCAGAGCTGGCGCCAACCTGATCAACGCCGCTACCCGGATGAACGGCTCTGCGATGGCGGTCGCGGCAACCAGAGCCTGACCGAGGAGGCCCGCGGGTATGCCTGCCGTCAGCCACGTCAATGCCACAACCCGGTCATAGGGCTGCTCGATGGTCGCCGCGGCATCCAGGGCCTGGGCAAGCATGGCAGCCCGCTGGTCGGCAGCGAGATAGGGCGCAAGCCCGATCAACGCCACCACTCGGAGATACGGGGGGTCGATAGCGGTGGCGGCGCTGAGCGCCCGGCTGTGGAGGTCGGCCGGAAGGTGCGGCGCGAGCCTCCTCAATGCCGGCGCCCGGTCGTGCGGCTCCTTGATCGTGGTTGCGGCCTCAAGCGCCTGGGACAGGACCGCCGCCCGCTGATCAGCAGGCAGAAGAGGTGCAAGCCCAATCAACAACTTCGCCCGGCCGGACAGCGAGTCGACGGCGGCGGCGGCGCTCAGTGCCTGGCCCAGGACCGCCGCACGCTGGTCAGCAGGCAGAAGAGGCGCGAGCCTCGTCAACGTCTCCGCCCGGTCATACGGCCCCTCGATGGCGACCGCGCCCCCGAGCGCCTGGCGTAGGACCGCTGTGCTCTGCGTCGGTGTGAGGTGTGGGGCGAGGGTGGTGAGTGCTTCGGTTCGGTCGGTAGGTATGGGGATTGTCTGGGCGTAGGTGATGGCGCGGGCCGGCGGCAGGAGTCCGGTGGTCACGAGCCGGGCCAGCAGGGGCGGGGGGATGTTGGCGGCGAGGCTGGTGATGGATCCGAGGAGGAGGGCGTAGAGGGCGTGGCGGGCGAGCACGGTCGCGGAGTCGGCGGCTTGTGTGTGGTCGCGGGCGGCGTGCACGGCGGTGAGGTAGTCAGCGGTGGTGGCCTGGTCTTCGTGGGCCGTGTACCAGACACTCTCGGCACGACCATCCGGGGTGTGTCGTTCAGCGGTGAGCAGGGCGTCGACCGCGTCGGGCTGGTCGGCGCGAAGGAGGTGGTCAATGGTCCAGGTGAGCGCGTAGCGGTCGACCGCGCCGCGCCGGTGTGCGGGTGGGAGCCGCCCGAGCGCGGTGTCCAGGCCGCCCCACCGGTCGAGGAACCGGTGCGCGATCAGCCCGTGCAGCGCGGCGAACCGGTCAGCGGAGAGGCTGCCTCGGGCGAAGTCGAAGACCAGGTCGTGCGCGGTGACGGTCTGGGTGTCCAGGTCGAGACGCAGCAGTGACGCGCCGTCGAGGTGTCGTAGGACGCCACGTCCTGCCCGACCATCGACGGCGCCGGTAGCGGCCCACAGGTCCAGCACGACAGCGACCGGAACCGGCCCGTGGCCCTTGAACACGGCCAGTTCAGCGAGCCGTGCCGCGGCGCCGTCGGGGAGCAGCCGCAGACCAGCGGTGATCACTGTGAGCAGCGACGGGTAGGGATACTCCGAGAACCGCGCTCTCAGGTCATGCAGATCGGCCTGATCGAAGGCATCCGCGATCTCGTCCCAGTCCCACTGGTCCCGCACGAGACCACCGGAGATCGCCAGCGCGACCGCGAGTCCGCCGCACCGGTCGAGCACCCGGCGCGCGGCAAGCCCATGCGGAACAGGTCTGCGGGCGTAGGCGGCGAGCAGCGCCTGGGCCGCGGCGTCGTCGACCAGACCGACCTGAAGGACCGACGCCCCCATCGGCAGCACATGCCCGCTACGGGATGTCACGAGCAGCCGGACGCCAGCCAGCCGGGGGAAAGCCTCGACCACCGCCTGTTCCCACACATCGTCGAGCACGATCAGGCAGATCGCTCCGGCCAGCAGCCCGCGTATCCGGTCGCGGCCCTCGCTGGGGTCGAGAACCGGGCGGGGGTCACCGAACGCGGCCACGACCCGGGTCTGGACCGCAGCCACATCCGCGTCCGGGTTCACCTGCACCCACAGCGCACCGTCGGGGAACGAGGCGCCGATCCGCGGGTCGTGCAGAACCGCGCGGGCGGTCGTGGATTTGCCCGCTCCGCCCATCCCGACCAGACCAACCGGACCCGCCCCGGTCATCGTCAGCTCGTCGGCAACCGCCTCGACGAGCGCCGGGCGCTCAACGAGCGGGCTCGGAAGCGGCCACGCCGCCCGGACCGTCTCCCACGAGATCGGCACACGCTCCCGCCGCGCCACCGCACGGGCACCAGTCGCGAACGTTTCGTTCCCGGGGAACTGTTCGTGCGCCAAAACCCTCAGCCGGCGTAGGCCTGCGGGCGCTGCCCCGTTCGCGAGTAGCCGCGCCACCGCAGACCAGAACTCGACCGCGCTACTCGCGTTCCACCCCGGCTGCCTGCCGCGCTCCAAGCCCGCCGCTTCCAACACCTGCTCCGCGGCCAACCGCTGGCTGTAGACCCGCGCGAACTCGGCGATCTCCAGATCCGACAGCTCCAACTCGTCGCCCACCGTCTGCCCCCGTCCGACCAGACCACCCGACAGACATCATCCCCACCCGATCAGGCACCCGGAGCGCGTCCTCAACACAGGTTCAAGATCAATTTCTGCTTGACGGGCTGGCGTACCAGCGTCGTCAACGGAGCCTGGCGCTATGGTCACGGGCGCGCTTCATCCCCGCTGCCCAGCAGCGCAACATCGTTCATCCCCGCCGCGGGACCGATGACAGGGACGATGTCAGCCGCGATGACGGCCAGGGCGGCCGCGGTGCGCAGCGTCGTAGGTAATGGCCTCGGCGCAGGATCATCTTCAGGGCAGTGCGCTGCGGATCGCCGTGCGGGCGGGCTGGTGGGACCTGCGCCGGCTACCCACCGAGGACACCCCACACAGCGTCGCCGCGACCCTCGTCCTGAGCCAGGACGGGCAGCAGCCGGCCCCGGCCTCGACCTGTAGCGTGCCAGAGCTCGATTCGGGGGCGTGACCTGCGGTTTCGTTCGTCGATCAAGCGGCGCGGTGGTATTCGTTGATCACGCCCGTGAGGACCTTGCGGCGGCGGATCGGGCCGTCGAGGGGCGTGACGGTCGCCGGGTCGTGGTTCGGTGGGCGCTGGCCGCGTCCTTGGTGGGGTCGATGATCGTTGAAGTGGCGGGCGTACTCCTCAAGCACGGCGGTGGTGTGGCGTTCGCCGTAGAGGAGGATCTTGTCGGTGCATTCTTGGCGGACGGAGCGGATGAACCGTTCCGCGTAGCAGTTCGCCTGTGGTGTCCGCGGGGGAGTGCGCACGACTTGGACGCCTTCGGCGGCGAACACGTCGTCGAAAGCCTGGGGGTATTTCGTATCCCGGTCGCGGATCAGGAACCGGAACCGGCCGAGGCATCCGTCGAGGTCCATGGCCAGCTGGCGTGCTTGTTGGGTGACCCAGGCCGCGGTCGGGTGGGTGGTGACGCCGAGGATGTGGACGCGACGGGTCTGGATCTCCATGACGAACAGGGCGTAGAGCCGGCGTAGCGCGATGGTGTCGAGGTGGAAGAAGTCGGTCGCTAGCAGGCCGGCGGCCTGGGTCTGCAGGAAGGTGCGCCAGCTGGTGTCGGCCTGGCGGCGGGGCGCGGGGCCGAGACCCGCGCCGGCGAGGATTTGACGGACCGTGCCCGCGCCGATCCGATATCCCAGGCCGAGTAGCTCCCCCTGGACGCGGCGATGGCCCCAGGCCGGGTTGTCGCGGGCCAGGTGGATCACCAACTCCCGCAGCTCGTCGCCGATCGGTGGGCGGCCGGCCCGGCGCGGGTAGGTCCATCGTCGGCGGACCAGGTGGCGGTGCCAGGCCAGCAGCGTTGCCGGGGTGACCATCCGGCGTGATTGGACCTCCCGGGGTAACAGCCGGCCCATCGCGGCCAGGAGCGCCCGATCGGGCCAGGTGAACCGGGGCCGCCCGACCTGACGACGCAGCACCGCCACCTCTTGGCGCAACACCAGCAACTCCGCTGTCCGCGCCGCATCGCCGCAGCTGAGCAGCACGAGCCAGCCGATCACCCGCACCATGACCAAGTACACCAACCGCAGCCCCATGGCAGCGATCATGCCCGCGGCGCCTAGTGGCGAACCCGCAGGTCAGCGGCCTGACATCGAGTTCTGGCACGGTACACGTCGCCGGACTCGCGGTCCCACACCCGCACCGCACCGTCGTCGCCGCCGGAGATGATCTGCCGACCATCCGGCGTCACCGCCACCGCGAAGACCGTTTCGGTGTCCCCGGTCAGGACCGCCTGGGCGTCGCCGGACTCGCGGTCCCACACCCGCACCGTGCCATCGCCACCGCCACCGCCACCGCCACCGCCACCGCCACCGCCGGAGATGATCTGTCAAGCGCCGGGTTTGGTGGAGGCTGAGTTGTCACGCGCCGGCGGGCTGCCGGGCGTCTGACTGGTGTGTCTGGTTGGCCGCCCAGGCGGCCTCGTGCTCGGTGGGTGGGACCAGGCCGATCTCGCCGTGTAGCCGGCGGTGGTTGTACCAGTCGATGTACTCCGCGACCGCGACCTCGAGATCGGAGTGGCCGGTCCACGGTCCCTTGTTACGGATCAGTTCGGCCTTGAACAGCGAGTTGAACGCCTCGGCCATCGCGTTGTCGTAGGAATCACCGGCGGAACCGACCGAGGCGACCGCCTCGACCTCGCCGAGCGTCTCGGTGTACTTGATCGAGATATACTGCGAGCCCCTGTCGGAATGGTGAATGAGCTTCGCCAGGTCGGCGCCGACGCGCCGGCGGGTCCAGACCGCCATGTTCAGCGCGTCGATCGCCAACTCCTTGTAGAGGTTCCTGGAAAGCTGCCAGCCGACGATTCTTCGGGAGAAGACGTCGAGGACGAACGCCGCGTACACCCAGCCGGAGAACGTGCGGATGTAGGTGATGTCAGCGACCCACAAGCTGTTCGGCGCCGCCGTGGTGAACTTGCGTCTCACCAGGTCAGGACGGGTGTCCGGCCCCTTGGCCCGCACCGTCGTCCGCGGCGCCCGCAGCCGCGACACGCCCCGCAGGCCAGTCTGGCGCATGAGACGAGCCACCGTGCAGCGCGCGATGTGTCGACCGCCGACCCCGCCCTCACGGGCCAGCTGCGCGTAAACTTTCCGCACGCCGTAGACGCCGTAGTTATCGGCGTGTATCCGTTCTATCTCCTTCAAGGTCTCGGCATCGGTAGCCGCCCGTCGCGACGGCAACCGTTTCTTCGAGGCGTAGTAGGTGCTCGGGGCGATCTGGATACCGGCATCCTTGAGCACGGCACAGATCGGCTCGACCCCGAACCGCTCCTTGTGCCTATCGACATAGTCGACGACTACCGGCGCGGGCGGTCGAGCTCCGCCGCGAAGAAAGCCGACGCCGACTTCAAAATCTCGTTCGCCCGCCGCAACTCCCGGTTCTCCCGCTCCAGCTCGGCCAGGCGCGCCGCGACGTCGGTCGGCACGCCGGCCCTGGTGCCCTCATCGATCTCGGCCTGGGCCACCCAGGTACGCAGGGTCTCCCGGTTGATCCCGAGCTGCTGGCCAACCCTCGCGCACGCGCCCGTCCCACCGCCGCTGGCCCTCGCGTCCAGCACCATCCGGACCGCCCGCTCCCGCAGCTCGTCGGGGTACTTCCTCGGCGCCGCCATGTCGTCCGCTTCCTCCCGGTTTGACTGCCTCCATCAAACCCGGAGCGGGACAATCTGCCGACCATCCGGCGTCACCGCCACCGCCCAGGCCATCTCGGCATGGCCCCAAAACGGTGGTCGGTGCGACGGGACGACGCGGGCAGGCATGCGGCCAAGTGTGCCGCGATGACCCCGACTCCAATGGCAAGTCAGATCCGTGGCGAGCGGATGTCTCGGAACTGTGCGTAGGGCCGCCACGCGAGGACACGGCCGCCCATGGCCAGCATGCTTCTGATGTCCGGGAGGGCCCACTTCCCGGACATCAGGCGCACCGCGGTTACGACGATCGACTGAAGATCGAAAACGAGCGGGGCGTCGGGCTGCCGTTAAGGACATCGCACCAGAGGAAATGCGACTCACCAGTAACTACGTGGCCGACGCGGCGGTGAGATGTCGGTAGATGGTGGGGCGGGTGACGCCGAACTCGTCGGCGATCTGCTGGACGGTGTAGTCGCCGGAGTCGTACATCTCCCGTGCCAGCTGCACCTGGCGGGGGCCGAGCTTGGGCTTCTGCCCGCCGGTACGGCCGCGGGCGGCCGCGAGGCCGTCCCTCGTTCGCTCGGACATCAGCGCGTGCTCGAACTGGGCGATCGCGCCGAGGATCTGGAAGAACATCCGGCCAATCGCGGCGGAGGTATCGATGCCCTGGTCAAGCACGACCAATTGGACGCCGCGGGCATGCAGATCGGCGGACAGTTCGAGGAGGTGCTCCAGGGAGCGGCCGAGCCGGTCGAGCTTGGTGACGACGAGCTGGTCGCCGGCCCGGTTGGCGCTCAGCAGCGCTTTGTCGAGCTCAGGACGGCGGGCGAGCTTGCAGAGGCCTTGTCGATGAAGATCTCGTCGCAGCCGGCGGACTGGAGAGCGTCATGTTGGGCATCGGGGTGCTGGCCGCGGGTGGAGACCCGTCCATAGCCGACGCGCATGATCGGATCGTAACGTGAACGGGGGTGTGCGTGACATAGACGCGTACACGGCTCGCGTTACACGGCCGACCTGCGGCGACACGCTTCAGATCTTCGTGTGTCACGAACGTTCGATACCGGACACTGCGGCTCCCGCCTGCCAGTAGGTCAGGTTGCTCCGTGGTTCTGTCGACGGCACCGAGCATCGTCGGTAGCCGAAGTTGAGCACCACGGGATGCCGGCGGCGTTGCCGTGTCGATGAGATCGAGCGCCACGACCGCCGCGGCCTACGACGTCAAGCCGCTCGGGCCTCTCCTTGGCGCGCCTTTGCCCGTAGCAGAGGCGCTCCGTGCGCCCGCCGCCGAGCCAGCTCCAGCGGAACGTTGGCTCGGCTCGTCGAGACTGGTGCTTGAACCCACCGACATCTCGACCGCGCACCCAAGATCGACTGGTGCTCGGCGTCATCGACATTCGGTGCTCGTTCTCACCGACGTAGCCAGCCTTGATCTCCGACGAGATCTGGCCCCACCCGGAGCCCTCCTCGCTGGCGAGTGCGGTCCTCGCTCGCCGCAGGTCCAGGTCGTTCGTCCTCGCTTCGCTGCGGGCGCTCCACCTGGACCTGCGCCTTCGTCGAGGACCTGATCAGCAGCTACGAGGAGGCCGGGGAACTCTGCCCCAGCCCTGGCACGGCACGGGTGGGGCCAGATCTCGTCGGAACTCACTTCCCGATCAAGGAGGGTGGAGCCACGTCTCGTCGGAAGGTGGGGCCAGAGGAACCTGGAGAAGCCAGCCTGGGTTCGGCCGAGTCACTCCGCCAGCATTTCGTCAGGCGAATCGGCGTGTCCCCTAGCGCCTATCGCGCGAGCTTCGCGCACTCGTCCGCACCGCTCGCGCACTGAGTGCCAGCCTGATGGCGGGCGCACGGGCGGTGACCGACGACGGATGATGCTCTGATGAGCCGCATCGCGATTCTTCACCCGGGGCAGATGGGCGCGGCGGTGGGCCGGGCGATCGTCGACTCCGGCCACGACGTGACCTGGCTGCGCGCCGAACGAAGCGAGAGCACGCGCCGTCGCGCGGACGCCGCCGGGATGCGCGCATCAGTCGACCTGCGCGACCGCGACGTCGTCCTGTCCATCTGCCCGCCCGCCGCCGCGGTGGAGACCGCCCGGACGGTTGCCGGCTTCTCCGGGTTGTACGTGGACGCCAACGCGATCAGCCCGGGCACCGCCTCCGAGGTCGCCGCGGTGGTCCACGCCCACGGAGCCGCCTACGTCGACGGCGGGATCATCGGGCCGCCACCGGAGCGACCCGGGACCACCCGCCTGTTCCTGTCCGGGGACCGAGCCGAGGAGGTGGCCGCGCTCTTCCGCGACACCCGCGTCGAAGCCGTTGTGCTTTACGGCGATCACACGGCCGCGTCGGCACTGAAGATGACCTACGCGGCGTGGACCAAAATCACCACGGCTCTCCTGATCAGCGCCCGCGGCGTCGCGAAGCACTACGGGGTCGACGAAGCGCTAGCGGCGGAGTGGGCCCGCTCCCAGCCCGAGCTCGGCACCCGCCACGCCGCCGCGCTCGACGCGGCAGCCCACAAGGGGTGGCGTTGGGAGGAGGAGATGCGCCAGATTGCCCGCACGTTCGCCGAGGCGGGAGAACCAGCCGGCTTCGGCGACGCCGCCGCCCAACAGTTCGGCCGCTGGCCCCGCCCGGCCAGCTCCTGACCGGGCGGTACCACCCAACCCGCCGCCCAGCTATGACACACCCATCGCCTTCCGCGAACGCCCGACCCCGGATCACCAGGAATGCGACCCAGACCAGGACCCGAGCTCACCGCCATCGGCTAAGGCCACACCTCCAGGGAGCAGCCCCGCCATGTCCGACCTCGACAGCCAGGTTCCCTACTGGGATGCCGCCGCGGCCACGAAGACGTTCACCCACCCGCTCGATCCGCGCTGGCTCGACGGGATCAGCAGGCACGCCGCGATCCTCGACTACGGATGCGGCTACGGCCGCGTCCTGGCGGAGCTCGAACAGCACGGCTTCGACAACCTCACCGGCGCCGACACCTCGCCAGAAATGATCGAACGAGCGCGCGGCACGCACCCCGTCACGCGCTTTGCCGTCCTGGATACGCCACCGCTCGCGCCTTTCCCCGACGCCGGCTTCGACGCGGTCCTGCTCTTCGCCGTGCTGACCTGCGTTCCAGGCGACGCCGCGCAACACCGGTTGATCACTGAGCTGCACCGCCTGCTCAGGACAGGCGGAGTCCTTTACATCAGCGACTATCTGTTGCAGGACGACGAACGCAACCGCCGCCGCTATGGCCGCTACGCCGACCACCATGGCGGCAGCTACGGTGTGTTCGAAACGAGCGACGGCGCGGTCTGCCGCCATCACTCCCGCGCGTGGCTTTCCACCCTGCTCGCCGGGTTCGAAACGGTCCGCACCCACCAGATAACGGTTGCCACCATGAACGGGCACGAGTCGACGGGTATCCAGATCCTTGCCCGCAAGCCCTAGAGGGCTCGGAGGCGGGTTCGTGGTCGGGCTCCTTGAAACGCCGTGGAGGATGTTCGTGCTGACCCGGGCTTGGCTTGCCGCGCGTGGCCGGCTTCCCCGCGACCTGATGGCGTTCCTGGCCGACGCCCACGAGAACCGCGGCGTGCTGCGCCAGGCCGGAGCGGCGTACCAGTTCCGGCATGTGGAGCTGCAGCGTCGGCTCGCGAACCGGTGAGCGGTGTCGGTTGGCTTAATCAAAGCCAACCGACACGACCGGCTGACGACCGCCTGGACACGCCTCCCACGAGCCTGCCCGGATCACCGCAGATTGTCTTTACGTCCGGCGACTTACCGGATAACAGACCATTACTCAGTAGAGTGATCCACACCGAGGGTCGGTGGCCAGCGCGAATCGCGCGGCCGCCTTTGGCCGCATCCCCCGCGCGTCCTTGCCAGGTGGCCAGGCTGTTCCGGGTGGCCAGGGTGTCCGGGTGGTCGGGGCCGAGCACCCGCAGCCGGTCAGCCAGCAGCGCCTCGAACGTAGCGACCGCCCCGGCCACGTCCCCCGCGCGTCCTCGCCAGGAGGCCAGGTTGCCCCGAGTGGTCAGGGTGCGCGGGTCGTCGGCGCCCAGGACCCGCAGGCAGTCGGCGAGCAGCGCCTCGTACGCGCTGGCCGCCCCGGCCACGTCCCCCGCCGCGACAGCGAATCCGGCGGCGTGACGGTCATGATCCGAGTCCGGCACCCACCTCAAGGCCGGCCAGACGAATCGACCATGCCAGCCGGAATGAACCCGCCACTCATCCGACCGCACATCATCTGTCTGACCCAGCACTGTATGAGTTGACACTGCATGACCCGGCAGGTAGCGTGCTGTGTCATGAGCGAGCTCGTGAGCATTGGCTACCTCATGAAACGCCTTTGCCTGTCTCGTACCCGCTGCTACCAGCTCACCCGCAGGCCCGGCTTCCCGCCGCCGGTCGCTGTGACCGGCGGCCGCGTCTGGCACAAGGCTGAGGTAGACCAGTGGATCATCGCCTGCCGCCCGGCCAGAGCCGCTACGCCGACGTAGCACGGCGCTGAGAACCCCGCCAACTGTCGTCAGGTTTCCCAGCGGCGCGGTGATGGCTTCCAGGATCGATCTGCCGCAGCTGCTGCGACCAGACCGGGCGGCTCGTTCTAGCCGCCGCACGCCGTCCGCAATATCGGCGGTCACGGTCCGTAGAAGGGCCTCTATCCGGCGGCACGACAGGGCTCATGGTTACTCGTTCTGCGGCGAACCTGTCGCGCCCGATGGCCGGTGGGGCCGGTCGAGTGGGACTGTCAAGTTAACGGTGTAACGGATTGTTATTGAGTTGCTACTTTCGGCCGGCGGTGAGGCGCCCGTCGAACGCGAGGTCGAAGGCGTTCAGCGGTGCCTTCCAGCGGATCATCCACTTTGCCCGGCCGCGTCCGGTGGGGTCGAGGCTGGTCACGGTGAGGTAGAGGTGCTTGAGTGCGGCCTGTTCGTTGGGGAAGTGGCCGCGGGCCTTGACGGAGCGGCGGAACCGGGAGTTCAGCGACTCGATCGCGTTGGTCGTGGCGATGACGGTCCGGATCTCGGCGTCGAAGCGCAGGAACGGGACGAACTCGGCCCAGGCGTTCTCCCAGAGCCGGATGATCGCGGGGTATTTCTTCTCCCAGATCGCGGAGAAGTCGGCGAACCGGTCGAGCGCGGCCGCCTCGGTCGGGGCGGTGTAGACGGGCTTGAGGTCGCGGGCGAGTGCGGGCCAGTCCCTCTTGGACGCATATCTGAACGAGTTGCGGAGCAGGTGCACGATGCAGGTCTGGACGATGGTGTCGGGCCAAACCTGGGCGACGGCGTCGGGTAGGCCGGTCAGGCCGTCGCAGACGAGGATGAGGACGTCGGCGACGCCGCGGTTCTTCAGGTCGGTCAGGACAAGCTGCCAGTGTTTGGCGCCTTCGCCGCCGGTGCCGGCCCAGAGGCCGAGGATGTCGCGTTCGCCGTCGGCGGTGACGCCGATCGCGGCGTAGATCGGCCGGTTCGCGACCTGCCCGTCGCGGATCTTCACCATGATGGCGTCGATGAACACGACGGCGTAGACGGCGTCCAGGGGGCGGGCGCGCCAGGCCTCCATGCCCTCGATGACCCTGTCGGTGATGTCCGAGACCTGCTGGCGCGACACGGTGGTGCCGTAGATCTCGGCGAGATGCGCCTGGACCTCGCCGGTCGTCAGTCCCTTCGCGACCAGCGAGACGACGAGGTCCTCGACCCCGCCGAGGCGGCGTTGGCGCTTGGCGACGATCGTCGGGGTGAAGGTGCCGTCACGGTCACGGGGCACGTCGATCTCGACCGGTCCGATCTCGGTGACCACGGTCTTCGTTCGAGTGCCGTTACGGGAGTTCCCGCCGTCACGGCCGGCCGGGTCGTGGGCCTCGTAGCCCAGATGCGAGCTCAGCTCGGCGGCGAGGGCCTTCTCCAGGACCATCTTCGTCAGGGTGCCCAGCAGCCCGCCCGGCCCCGTCAGCGACAGCCCCTCAACCCGGGCCTTCTCCACGAGGCTCTGCGCGAGCGCCTCGTCCACGACCACGCCCGCCGGCGCCCCATCGCCATCCACCGGTCTGACCGGGATCGCCCCAGCCGCCGTGTCAGCCATCGTGTCGGTCATCTGGTGTCTCCTCTACCTGCACAGATGCACAGAGTGTCACAGGGGAGTTACACCGTTGTTCTTACAGGCCCGGTCGAGTATCTGGGTGAGGGTGGTGTGGGCGGCGCGGGTTGCGGTGAGCAGGGCATCTAGGTAGGCGGGAGGGAGGGCGCCGAGGTCGAGGCCGGCGGCCTCGACGAGGTCGCATAGTGCTGTGGCTTGTTGGGGTGTGGGTCGCGCGTCGTGGGGGCAGCGAGCGAGAAGGAGGCGGGCGGCGTAGGCGTCGGCGGTCTGGATGGCGGTGCTGGTGAGTCGGGTGGCGAGGTGGCGGGCTTTGGTGGGTTGGTGGAGCGCAGTGAGGTCGAGGGTCGCCAGGCCGAGGTGTATGCGGTAGGTGTGCGGGGTGTCGGCGGCGAGGGTGTCGAGGGCGTGTTCTGCGCCGGTGAGCGCAGCGATCATCTCCGGCGTGGCGGGGTGGAGGTAGGCGCGTAGGCAGGTGGCGGTGCAGGTCTCCCAGGGGCTGGTGAGCGTCGAGGTGTCGAGCAGGCTGGTGGCGGTGCCGAGGTCACCGGCCGTGGCGTGGGCGAGGATTTGGGTTTGGCGTCCTTCTCGTAGACGTAGGCCGATGCCGCGGTGGGTGTGGGCGTAGGTGTAGGCGTCGACCCAGCGGCCTTGGGTGGTGAGGGTGGGGATCGCGTCGGTGAGGCGGATCGTCCAGGCCCAGCGGCGTAGCCGTTGCCGCTGCTCGGCAGTGGCTTCGATGGTGGCGAGCGGGAGTCGCTGGCCGTCGACGATCAGGTCGGTGTGGTTGTTCACCGCGTCGGCGAGGGCGTCGAGTCGGGTGAGTGCCTGTGCGGCGTCGCCGGCGCGGCGGGCGAGGCGGGCGAGGTTACGGACGGGCTCGAGGAGGTAGGTGGCCTCGTCCCCGGTCAGAGGTCGGGTGAGGTGAAGAAACGGGCCGATGAGCTGCCAGCAGAGCTGGCGGGCGAGATCGGGCAGGCCGCAGTCGGCGGCGGTGAGCGCGGCCAGGTTGATCACGTGGCCGGCGCGGTTGAGGGTCGGCTGCCGCTGGGTCTGGTGGGCTTGGTCGGTGAGGTAGGCGATCCGGTCCGCCAGCGGCGGGCAGGTGGGCCGGCCCTGGGGCACCAACGGAAAGTGGCGGGCGGCGGTCGCGAGGATGCTCATCGGGGCAGGTCGGGCAGCAAGGCGCGGCGGGCAGCGTGAGCAAGGGTTGCTTGATCGGTAGCAGCGAGGCCGACTCGATTCCAGTGGAAGATCATGATGTGGGTGAGGACGGCGCGTAGGCCTCGTCCGAGCGTGCCGGTCGTGGCGGCGGTGGCGAGGGTGTGGCCAGCGGTGTGGAACGCGGTGCGCCATCCGGTGGCGTGGGCGAGCGGCCCGGCGGGCGCGAACAGTGGATCGCGTGCCTGGTCAGGGCCCGCGATCAGTCCTCGGAGGCGGCCGTGGAGTTCTGCTGGTTCGCTGCCGGCGGCCCGGGGTGGGGGGCGAAGCTGGGTGATGCGGTCGAACACGTCGCCGCGTTCGAAGGTGTCGAGGCCGGCGGCGGTCAGCAGGGTGCCGCACAGCAGCAGCGATACCGCTGCCCGGCCGAGGCCGGGTGTCGGCTGGCGCAGGTAGGCCAGGACGCCGTGGCTGTCGGCGCAGAACAGCTCGTGCACGGTGTCCATCGCCGTCGTGCCGCCGAACGCGGCGATCTCAGGCTCGTAGACGGCCGGCCGCCATGCCGCCACGTCGGCCGCCACCAGATCGTCGAGAAGCGGACGGACCACGGTCGCCGGGTCGACGCCGGGTGCGGCTTGCAGGCGGATGCGCCAGCCGGGCGGTTTACGCAGGAACCACCAGCCGAGAACAGCCCCAGTGATGCGGAGCTGGTCGAGCGCAGGGCCGACCCGGCCGGCGACGACCATCTCCGCACCGGCCGGGTCCGTGAACTGGATGTTCACCTGGTACCAGCCGTTCTCAGCGTGGCGGTGTAGGGCGGTGCGGCCGGCAGCTTGGTAGGTCGCGACGGCGTCTGTGAGCATGTCGGGGTCCACGCCGGTTTTGAGGGCGGCGAGGGATGCGGGGGTGCCGGCGAGGACGGCGTCGACGGCCCTGGTGAGCGGGTCGGTGACGAGAGCGGCTAGTTGATCAGTAGGCATAGGTCCCATCCCGAGCGGGTGGTGCCGTGGCGTGCGGTCGTGGCGGCGAGTCGGTCGCCGGCGTGGCCGGTGAGCAGCCCGCCGGTGGCGGTTGGCGGGCCCGGGTCGCAGGCATGGTGGCGGGCCAGGTGCCGCGCGAGCGCGGGGAGCCGGGCTGCGAGGGCGGGGGCGTCGGCGGCGGCGCGCCACACCGTCTGGTAGGTGCCGGCCGGCCCGTGACACAGACCCGGTCCGGCGAGCCCGGCGAGCCGTTCGTCGGTCAGGTGCGCGGCGAGGACGGCTTCGGCGGCCTGCTGGCGGGCCGGGTCGGCGGTGGCGATCGCGGCGAGCTGGTGGGCCCGGGCGACGCCGGGTACGCCGTAGCACCAGGACGCGCGGCCCGCGGCGCGCTGGGACGACCGGCCGGCTCGTAGGTCTGCGCGGGTGATCCATTGTGGCCACCACGGGCCGGCGGGGTCGTCTTGGAGCCACCGGTCATACTCGGTCAAGATCTGGATGAGGGCGTCGCGCTGGCCGTCGACCTGGACGCCGTGCGCGGTGGCGAGGGCGAGTAGGGCGAGGATGCCTGCGGCGCCGTGAGCCATGCCGAGGTTGGCGTGGCCGCCTGGGGTTTTCACGGTTGTGTCGGGGTCGTGGCTGACCCACCAGCCGGGTGTCCAGGTGCCGTCCGGGTCGCGGCGGGGTTCGGCCAGGTGGGTCAGGTAGGTCAGTGCCCGGCCGAGCACGTCGCTGCCCGGCTGGTAGCGGAGCAGGTATGCCCCCAGGCCGGTCAGTCCGGTGAAGATGTCGAAGTCCTGGAACGCGACCTGCCCTTGGTCGGCGCTTTGGGTCGCAGCGGATACGCGGCGCAGCGTGAGTGACTCGATGTGCCGGTCGAGGTGGGCCACCGCCCGCTCATAGCGAGGCTGTCCGTCTGCTTGGGCGGCGTGGAGCAGCAGGCCGATCGCTGGCACGCCGCGGAAGAGCCCGGCGTGGGGGCCGAGGTCGAGGGGCTCGTGAGTAGCCAGGCGGATCGCGGCCTGCGCTACCGGCCAGCCCGCTTCGTCGTGCAGGGCCTCTTCGATCGAGAGGAGCGCTGCGCCCGCGGCGCCGGAGGCCAGCGACTGGGCCACCACCGTCCGCCTCGGTCCAGGCGGCGTGGTCACTGACCGGGTGGTCATGGGCCGGCGTTCGCTGGCACGGGTAGCCGCGGCTCGCGGGCTGTGGTGGCTGGGTGCAGGGCGAGGTAGCGGCGGGCGGCGGCTTGGGCGAGGCGCAGGCTGGTGGCTTCGAGGGCCTTGTCGATGCCGACAGCGCGCACGTGATGGTCGTGCAGCAACGACCGCAGCACGGTCGCGGGCTCCCGCTGCTCGGCGAGTATCCGGTAGTAGCGGGTGAGCGCGTTGTCCCGGGCGTTCCATGCCGCGGCGACGGTGGCGGGGGCAGGCTGGTCGGTGAGGCGCAGTGTGTGGTCGCGTAAGGCCCGGTCCAGGGGGCCTGTCGGTGGATGGGGCAGGGCTAGGAGTCGGTGGGCTCCGGTCGTCGGGTCGGGGGCGAACGCGAACGCGAGTCGGGCCAGCGACGCCGCGGCAAGCGCCTGCGCAGGAACAGCGCTGGGTGCAGCACCGGCGAGTTGGGCGATCGCGGCAGCGGTGTCGGCCGCGAAGACCGCCTCGGCGGCCTCCAATGCGGCTCCGGTGCCATAGCGTCCCGGCTGCGGCTGGTAGCCGACCAGGGCGATTCCGGCGAGCATGCCCCGGGCCTGGAGGTCGCGGGCGAACGCGGCGAGGCGGGCGGCAAGTGGGCCGTAGGCGCCCTGTTCGGGCACGCGCAGATAGAGATCGAGGTGCTGGTCGGTCTCCGGGCGTATCAAATCCAGCTGCCGGCCTGCCCACCATCGGCTGATCTGGCCGGTGGTCTGCAGGGCTGTCAGTAGCACGGTGGCGTGGCCGGTGAGGATCTCGGCGAATCGGGCGGGGTTGCCGTGCAGCTGCGCGTGTACCACCGACGCGTCGCCCGGCTGGCCGGCCGGCGCTGGGGCGGCGGTCGCGACCGGAGGCCGCCGCGACATCGGGACGGTGCGCACCATCGGCACGGTGAACTCGGCGGGCCGGCCAAGCCAGCCGTCCCTGTCCGCGGCGCCTTGTTCCCACAGCTCGATCCGGGTGGCCGGGTCGGCGCGGTTCAGCCGGGCGCGCAGCAGGTCCCGGTCCAGCGGCTGGCTTAGATCGAGCGGCAGGCGTTGGTCGTCCTCACAGAGCACGACCTGTTCTGGGACTGACCATCGTTTCCGCCAGCCGGCCAGCGCCTCGTCCCACACTGCCGCAGTGGTTCGGCGGCGCAGAGATGGTTCGGTCACGAGCCAGCGGGCCGGGACGAGCACGGTGCGCCGGTAGCGGATGCGGGGGGTGTGCGGCAGAGCGCGGGCGGCGCCGAAGTCGAACGGGCCGTAGAACGCACACCGGCTCTGCCCGACCTCCGCGAGGAAACGCGCGAGTCTGGGGGTGCGGCCCCGCAGGTCGAGCGCGTGCAGGATCCGCGGCAGTACCTGCTCCCCGGTGGCCCGGCGCATCAGGTAGAGCTGGTCCGCGTCGGCGGTGACCGCCAGGTCCTCGAGCGTGAGGGTGTCGCGTGGGTCGGGGTGTTCGCCGAGGGAGAGCACCTCGTCCAGCAGCCGTGGCACGCCGGTCACGTTGCCGTTGTGGGTGTACCGCGGTGGGAACGACAGCTGCACCGCAACCGCCCCGTCTCGCCCGGCGCCGAACGAGGCCGCCAGGCTGGCCCGGTCGGTCTCGTCGAGCAGATAGGCGAAGCGGCCCGCCATGCTCGTCTGCGCCCGCGGAGTTGCTGTCGCCCACAGCTGGAAGCGGCCCCGGTCGATCGCCTTGGCTGAGGCCGCGTGCAGCGCGAACCCGAACTCGACCCGCCCCGGACCCACGATCTCCTCGCCCTCGGTGGCCACGGTCAGCGCCTCGACCACCCGGTCGGTCAGCTCGATCTCGGCAGCGCTTTCCAGCGCCGCGCGCTGCAGCAGCGTCAGCAGGCGGGCGTCGCGTTCGGTCAGCATTCGCCACACCGGCCGGGCCCGCGGCGCGGCCGGGAAACCGGTCGGATAGCCAAGCCCTGAGTCAGCGAGCAGCTCTCCGACGGGGACGAGGGCACCCGGCCCGTAGCGCGCGAGGAATCGGGAGTGGTACTCCAGCCACGCCATCTGTCCGAACGGCCGTGTCCCTACCCGTACCAGCGTCTCCACCGCTGCCGCGGCCTCCTGCAGCACGCTGGCCGGCAGCGTGATCTCCATGTCGGCGCGGACGTCGACCGCCAGCACGCCGCCCGCAGTCATCGGCTCGCCCACCCCTGCGGGGGCGAGCGCATGCATGACCTCGGCGATGCGGGCGCGCCGCGCCGTCGCCTGCTCGGCGTCGGTGGACGCGTCGTGGTTGGCTGCCGCCAACTCGCCGGCGATCTCCTCCAAACGGGCCAGAACCTGCGCCGGCGCCGACAGATCTGCGCGTGCCGGGGCACTGGCCATGACCGCCCGCAGCACATCGATGACGTGCGCGAGTCCGTCGACGGCACTCGCGGGCGGGTGAAGGTTCGTCAGGAGCACGCCCTGATCGACGAGCCTGTCGAGCAGCGTGCGGATGGTGGCCGCGCGGGCCGACGGGAACGCGATCTGGAGGTCGGCGCGCAGGTCGGTGAACCGCCGTGGGAGGTGCGTCGCCGCGAGCGTCGCGGCCAACGGTTGCGAGCAGCGCACCGATATCTCCGTGACCGGAGCCTCCGCACGCCGGTTGAGGCCCACCGGCACGGGCCATTGCGGGACCACGAACCTGCCATCGCGCACCACCCCGAGGGAGTTCGCGACCACGGTGAGCCCGTCACGCACGTTCGGGTCGGCTTCCAACCGTGCTACCAGGCTGTGCAGCCAGGCCGCGTCCGCTCGTACCGCGACGCGCGGTGTCCCGGCCGCCACCGTGGCCCGGTCACCGACCTTGACCGAGGCGACTCCGGCGAACAGACCGAACGGCGTCACCCGGCGCGCCCACCGCGCCAGGTAGAAGCAGGTCGCCAGTACAGCTCGCCGTATCTCCTGCGTGCCAGCGCCCTCGCGGCCCACCAGCTGTTCGACCCGATCGGCAAGAGCGGGACTCGCTAGCGCCACTGCTGCACAGACGTCGGGTCGCGCCCACACCCCGGCCAGCCAGGTCTTGCCGTCGACGTCCGCGTCGTCGAGGATGCCGACGCCGTGCGGCAGATCCAGGCCGACCGGCGCGGTCGACAGTCGGACCAATACCGGCTCCGCCGGCGTGTACGAGGCAGGCATGGTGTCGGCCACTCCTTTCAACCGCCTACGGGCAGAACCTGTGGCCGGCCACCGGCCCGCCTGGTCGTTCGGGCGGGCCGGCGGCGAGCGGCTCCTAGAACGGGTCGTTCGCGTTGCTGATGCAGGCCGTCGTCGCACAGGTCGAGCCGCAGCCGTCGCTGGTGTCGCAGTCGGCCATGGGCGCACCGGGCACGAGCGACTCGATCACCTGCAGGTCCAACTCGAACTCGTCGAGCTCGGCAGGCGCCGAGCTGGTGGGTGCGCTGGCGGTGTGGACGGTGTCGGTGGGGGTCATGGGTCCTCCTGTCGGAGATACGGGTGTGATCCGCGCGTGGCCGTCAGGTCCGCGCACGCTTCAGGACGGGCCCGGCTCCATACCGCCGGGCCACTCGATGGCGACGAGCTGATGAGTCTTCGTCAACACCGCCGCGCCGGCCGGCAGCAACGCCCAGTCCGTGCCTGCGGGCCATAGCGAGAACCGAGGAGCGGCCCGGCCCGTCCGGTCCCAGGCCCGCGTCGCCTCGACCATCGCCGCGGCAGCCTCGCCTGCGTGCGGACCGAAACCGCAGGCACCGAACTCCGAGTCCCCCGGCCGGGCACCCTCACCCACCGGGCGGGCCACCTCCGGGCCGGCGAGCCGAACGATCTGCACAGCAAGCGAGTCCCCGACCGCCGCTCCATACGGGAACATCTGCACCCCGTCACCGACGAGTGCCGCCTTGTCCTCGACACCGACCCGGCAGAAACCCGGCAGATAGCAGGCGAACCACAACGTCAGATCCGCGAACGACGTCCCCCTCCTACCCAGGACGCCCGACCACGCCTGCGAGCGACCCGCCGCGAGCACCCCGTCCAACCGGGACGGCTCCGCAGGCACGCCCGTCTCGAACCGCGCTGTGACCGACCCGCCCGACGGCGCAGGAAGGTGGAAGGTTCGATCGGCGTGGCCGCCGACGCCCTGCGCCGGGACGAACCCACACACCTCCGCCGACGTACTGACCAGATGGCCCGGGGCACGACGGAAACCGATCGACCGGGTGATCCCGTTCATCCGCAGCGGCACCACCAGCCGGCCCGCCGCGGTCAGCTGCTCCACCAACGCCGGCGACACGTCCCACGCCCCCACCGTGATCACCACGGCGTCAAACGGCTCTTCACCAGGCACGCCATGGTCGGCGTCGCCGACCAGCACCCGCACCCGATCGCCATAACCCGCTGTGGCAAGCAGCTCCCGCGCGTTCGCCACGATCTCCGGATCGATGTCCACACTGACCACCCGGCCATGACGGCCGACAACCTCGGCGATCAGGGCCGCGTTACAGCCCCCGGAACCCACCTCCAGAACACGCATCCCCGGACGCAGCTCGGCCTGCTCCAACATCCGCGCCTGAATAAAAGGCGCCGACACGGAGGAAATAATCACTCCAGCCGCGTCACGTTTCGTGGTCACCGAATCCGCCGCGTTGTACGCCGCGAGCAGCGACGTCTCGGACGGCATGAAAGCTTCCCGCGACACCCGGCGAAACGCCGCCTCCACTTCCGACGAACGGATGTCTCCATCCGCGATCATCTTCTCCACCATCGCGGCGCGAGCCTGGCCGGCCTCTTCGGCCACATCAAGCACCTGACCCATCAGTCCTCCGTTCTGCAAAAGTGATGCAACGTGTGATCTTAATATTTTGTTCGACACGGAGTCGACTATCGACCTGCAACATAAAGTCGCGGGCGCCAGGATTTCTACACGAGACCGGCAGAAGATCTAAACTCGGACGAAAGAGTGCTGGGCGCCCGGCTCCACATATAGCTGCCCTCGCCTGTAGCGTTCGCCGAGATTTACACCATCGGCCAGATCATCCCGACACTCAGGGTTGCGTGGAAGGCCAGCCCTGTCCGCAGTATGTCTGCAGTGGTTGTCGGACAGGTAGGGTCCGACTCCCGGCTCGGTCGCGCGATGGGGACCGTGGACGCTGGAGGACGAGGCGGCGCACACCGCGCCGGACGCACGCGTTAAGCCGACGGCGCGTGCCTACCACATTGGGCCGCGTGTAGTCGTCGAACTCGTCCCTCCAGGACTGCCGAACGCCTGGTCGGGTCGCCAGGTGGAAGACGATGTCGCACCCGACGACGGCATCATCCAGGCCGTCCTGGGCCAGGTCGGCACTGACGAGGACGCACTGCGGGTCGTCCCTTACAGGCGCGAGGTTCTCGTCGGGGAGAGCGTCGGAACCCTGCACCGGCAGCCGACGGCGACGGTCGTGACTTCTCGGGCAACCAGGTTCTCGACGAGATGGGATCCAATGAAGCCGCCCGCGCCGGTGGCCATCGCCCGGTTCATCGGACTGCCGCCGCAGGCCCAGCGGGCCGGAAGCCTGCTGATCGCCGTCAGTGCTGTCGCTTGGCGTGCCACCGTTCATGCTCGACGTGTCCACCACGCATCCCTGGTCGCTGTGGCCCGCATCGGCTGTCGCCGGCAGGGCCCGGCGCACGATCCCCGCCGGCCTGATCAGGAAACCCGGCCACCAGCGCGGGCGGTACCCTCCACAGCCCGTCCAATGGCAACCAGCCGATGACGGAAGGTAGCCACGTCCGATAGCCTCATGCTGGTCGACGACACCTGCCCGACAAGACGTTGGAGGTGCGGCGTGGCGAGTAATCGTCATCCCCCGAACCGGAATCTGGCCTGGGAACGACTCCAACATGGCTGGTCACACGACGAGGTCGCCCGCCGCGTCGGCATGGAGATGGACCACGCCGGCGAGACGTACACCGGCCTGTCCGCCAATACGGTCAGGCGATGGGAGACCGGCGAGCGACACCCCGAGCCGCGTTACCGCAAACACCTGGTGACCGTGTTCGAAAAGCCCGCGAGCGAGCTCGGCCTGCTCACGCCAGCCGAGCTAAAGATGCGCCCTGACGTCGCTACGGGGAGGACAGACGGCATGCAGTCTGGCGCGATTGGTGACGCGAACTGGGACCGCGCGGCCGTCCTTCGCGCACTACTTGGAGCAGGAGCGCTACCGCTGCTGAGCCCGTTGCTGTCCGCAACGTCGGCCGAGGACGACTCGCAGACTAGATCTTTCCAGGTGGACCCCGAGACCTACACGGAAATCGCGAACGGTCAACGAGAACTGTACTGGAACAGTCCTCCGCGTCCGCTATTCGAAGCCTCCTTCGCGCACACCCACCTGGGCGTCGCACTCTTGCGCGGCGCTAGCGGCACGCAGCGCGCTGCTCTTGCCGCCGGGCTGGTCCAGTCGGCGCTGCTCGCCGGACGCCTCGCCTTCTTTGACCTCGGCCAGCCTGCCATCGCCACACGCTGCTACGAGGTCGCCCTCACAGCCAGCAAGGAGGCCGGCGACCACGCACTCGCCGCCACAGTCCTCGGCCACATGGCCTTCGTCCCCGCCTTCAGCCAGGACCCTGACAGTGCGCGGAACCTGATCACCGCCGCGCTGCAGCACTGCTGGCACGGCGTCCACCCCATCGTCCGGTCCTGGCTGCACTGCGTGTCCTCCGAGATCGAAGCCAGAAACGGCGCCGCGACAACCAGCCGCCACCAGATCGACCTCGCCGAAGCCTCGCTGCCCGACGATGCCGGCGATCTCACGTGGTTCGACTTCTACGACGCGGCCCGTCTTGATTCCTTCGCCGGCTACGCCGCCCTCACAACGGGCGATCATCCGGAAGCTGCCCGCCGACTGGCCGCGGCGGCGGACCAGCTCGGCACGCGGGGAAGCAAACAGCGCAGCGTCATCCTCGCCGATCTTGCCGGAGCACACGGCCGGGATGGCGACCGCGTCGCTGACTACCTTGGTCAAGCGATCGAGACGCTCGCCACCGACTGGTACGCGACCGGGATGGACCGCGTACGCGCGATCCGGCCAATGCTGGGAGACAGCAAGCACGGTCAAAACATCGACGGGCAGATCAGAGCACTGTCACCAGCATCCTGACCTCCATCTACAGAGTGTCAGTTCGCCTCGTTGCGTTTGCGCACCAGATCTGATAGGTCGGTCAGAGAGTCGAGGCGAAACAGGCAGCGGTCGGCGACTGCAGGATCCTCAAGGATGTAGCCCCACGGGCCCCGACGGATGAGAGCGGTCGCCATGCCAACGGCCTGCGCGGGGCGGATGTCATTGTCGAGCCGGTCACCGACGTAGAGCACCTCACCGGCCGGGCAACCCGCTTCGACGACGACGCGGTGAAAAAACTCCGCCGATGGCTTCTCCACACCCCAGCCGTCCGACGTGCCGATCACGTCAACGGGGAGATCCAATGCCCGCAGGATGGCCTCGGCGCGGGCGGTCTGGTTCCCCGCCAGGCCGACCAGCAGACCCTCTGCGCGTAGCGCTGCCAGGCACGGCCGCGCATCGGCGTACAGGTTCTCCTCGCCGAACGACTCCGGCTGACCGGCCGCCGCGCGCCACTCCCGCTCCGCCCCGAGGTCAAATCCGGCCCGGAACACCTGGAATACCTCCCGGTAATCCAGCCCGCGGGCGATCACGGCGCCGAACACCGCGGAAAACGTGTGCCGAGGCACTTCTAGCCAGTCCGCCCACGTCCCGTACTCCCGGGACTCATCCACGATCGTCTCACCTACGTCGAAGAACACCGATCTGATCGGCACGCGGGCCCTCCCGACTGGTCAGACTGCGGATGATGCAAACCCCCAGCATGAGGCTATCGGACGTGGCTACCTTCCGTCATCGGCTGGTTGCCATTGGACGGGCTGTGGAGGGTACCGCCCGTGCTGGTGGCCGGGTTTCCTGATCAGGCCGGCGGGGATCGTGCGCCGGGCCCTGCCGGCGACAGCCGATGCGGGCCACAGCGACCAGGGGTGCGTGGTGGACACGTCGAGCATGAACGGTGGCACGCCAAGCGACAGCACTGACGGCGAGGCGCCCATGGACTCGGGACCACCTTCGCCAAGCCAAGCGGTATCGACTTGCCCCCTCCCTCGCGCCGGAGTGGCCTCCATGACCTGCTTCGAATCTTCCGGAGGTCGCGACCCGAATCGGCTGTCCTCCGGATCCCCTCGCACGCCAGAGCTGTCAACTACCAGCGCAGCGGCAAAGGCCCTGCCCGCCGGCATGCCGCGGCAGTTGACGGTGCGTGACAAGGTGGAAGCGAATCGCTCGATCGTGCGATGGCTGGCCTCCACCCCGGCCGCACCTGCCGTCGCCCGTTGGCAGACACACGCGACGCTGTCGGGATGGCGGCTGCTCTCGCTTCTGGACGACGCGCAGCTCGTGATCAGCGAGCTTGTCGCCAATGCGGTCACCGCCTCCACGAACACCAACACGCCGGACCCGCTCTCCCATTGGATCGCCGTTCGGCTCACCGACACTGACCGCCGACTTGTGATCGAGGTCTTCGACACCGCGCCCGCCATGCCCGCCCGCTCCATGCCCGACCCGCTGGCCGAGTCCGGACACGGACTCCACCTCGTCGACGCGCTGGCCACCTGGGGCTCCTATCCGACTGCGACAGGGCCAGGCAAGATTGTCTGGGCCGCGTTGGACCATGACAGGCCCGAGGCCGGCCGCGGTGACGAGTCGCGGTCTCTGCCTCGCCGGGCGCCGACGGCTCTCGCGGTCGGTGACGCTCCGGCTGTCCATGACCTGGTCCTGCTACGACGGATCCGCGACGGCCTTCTCACCGGGGTAAGCCCGCGCACGGGCTGTGCCCTGTCGGAGCGCCGCAGCGCGTCCGCTCCCGTCCGGACGAAATCGCGACCGTGATCGTCGCACCGCGGGCCTCCGCATCGCGCTACCTGAGCCTGGCCGCCGGTCTTTGGCGTTGATCACCGGCAACCGTTCCCAAAACCGTCAGGTCGAGGCCGGCACATCCCTGCCACCGCCGCAGTTTGATCTTCCCGTGAGGAGAGGGCACCTTTCGCGCGCCCAAACACAGTCCCGCCACTCACCACCCTTCCCGGTGAGTCAAAACCGAGCCCTTGACCGCCTTCATCGTCGCCCCTTGTAATCACGTAAAGGACTAGCAGGACCATGACCACGAGCGATTCACCGTCCCAAGCATCGGGCACGGAGCTGTACATGAACCGGCCGCATTCGGCCCGTATGTATGACTACTACCTGGACGGTAAGAACAGCTATCCCGCCGATCAGGAGGCCGCCGAGGCGGTCCTGCGTGACTTTCCCCAGGCGCGGACAGTGGCCAGGTGCAATCGGGCGTTCCTGGGCCGTGCGGTCAGGTATCTCGCCACCATGGGGAGGATCCGCCAGTTCCTGGATATCGGCACCGGGATCCCGACCTCGCCGAACCTGCACGAGATCGCACAGTCGATCGCTCCCGACGCCCGGATCGTCTACGTCGACAACGATCCGCTCGTTCTGGTGCACGCCCGCGCTTTGCTGACCAGCCGGCCAGAAGGCGCCACCGCTTACCTGGACGCCGACCTACGCGACCCGGAGAAGATCCTCGGCTCCGCCGAGGTACGTGACACCTTCGATCTGTCCCTCCCGGTCGCCTTGTCCCTGAACGCGATCCTGCATTTCATCCCCGACGCCGACGACCCCTACGGCATCGTTCAGACGCTGCTCGACGCGCTGCCCGACGGCAGCCACCTGGTCCTCACGCACGCCACCGCCGACTTCGCCCCCGAGCAGGCCGACAAGGCCGCGGCCGTCTACCAGGCCCGTGGCATCTCCGTCCGAGCACGCAGCCTGGCCGAAGTCGAACGCTTCTTCACCGGCCTCGACCTGGCCCCGCCCGGGCTCACCGTCGCGCACCGCTGGCAACCCGACAATGACGCACCAGACAGCGAGCTGACCGACGCCGACGTGTCCTGCTACGCAGCCGTAGCACGCCGCCACCTCGACCGCTGATCCTGCGCGCTGATATGACCGCGCTCCCTGCTGGAGAGGACACGTGACCATTCATCACCCACCAGGTTCTCCAGGCCGTGACGCGCCTTGAACTGGCGGACGATCGGCAGGATCGTCGCGGTCTCGGCCTTGTTGCCCGCGTAGCAGCCGATCTCGAGCGGGAAGCCATACCGGTCGACGAGCAGGCCGACGACGATCTGCGGGTCGACGCGGCGTTCCTTCGAATAGCCGACCTTCCGCAGGTCGTCCTCGTTCTCCGCCTCGAAGTAGAGCGTGGTCACGTCGTAGAGACACAACGAGACATCACCGCTGGCCTGGGCGTGGGTGAAACACAGCCCGGCGAGCCGGTCGCGGTGGCCATCGCGCTGCGCGCGCAGCAGCGTGCGGCGCATCGTCTTCTCGCTCGCCGGCGTGACGCCGAGATCGACCAGCACCCGGCCGGTGTCGAGGATCGACGTCGGCTCGACCAGCCGGGCGATCACCAGATCCCGGAACACCTCGTCGCCCAGCGCGTCGAACCCCAGTGACGCGAAAACCCCGGCCAGTGTCTCGTAGAGCACCCGCGACGCGGTCCCAACCACCCGCGGGCCGGCGACCGCCGTCCGCTCCGACGCCCACACCGCTGGAGGGCTGCCGCGTGATCATGCCGAAGGCTTCGTTCCGGCCAGGGTTGTGGCGACGAGAGAGACAGGCGCGAAGCAGGTCGCTGGTTGGCGACGGTCCGGGTCTGGTTCGCCCACACAGGCTCGGACCGCCGGTGGAAGCATCGCGGCTGGCATCGCTCCGAAGGCCGGTGGGACGCCGTGATGCTGTTCGCCCGGGTGGTCAGGGGCAGGCCGAGGAAGCTGTAGTGCTGCGCTCTGTCGCTGGTAGTTGCTGGTATTGGCGAGTGGATAGCTATGGCGATCCGGGCCAGATGGTGACCGTGCCGTCTTGGGATGCGGTGGTGAGGGTTTGCCCGTCGGGGCTGGTGTCGATGGCGGTGAGGTCGTTCCGGTTGCCGCTGAAGGTGATGACGTTTCGGGGTGCGGCGGGGTTACTGAGGTCGATGATGTGGACGGTGTGGTCGGTGGCTGCGACGGCGAGCGTCCGATTGTCGGACGTGAACGCGGCGGCTCGGCCTGGTCCGAGGGTGCGGCTGATTTCGGTGACGCGCGTCGGGTCTTCGATGTTCCACAGATGTATTGAGCTGTCTCGTTCGGCGGTGGCGAGCTTTTTCCCGTCGGGGCTCACGGCGATGCCGATGATTCCGCCGGAGACGGCCGGAATAGCGCCTATAAGCGCCGCCTGCGTGGTGTCTCGTAATTGGGCGGCAAGGGCGGTCGCGAGAATGGGAGTGGTGTTTCCGGGGGTGTAGGCGAGTCCGACGATCGGGCCGGCTTCTGTTTGGATTTCTCCGATGTGTTCCGGGTCGGCGCGGTCGGTGATGTCCCAGAAGTGAACGACACCGGCGGTATTGCCGCCTGCGAGGGTGCCATCGGCGCCGACCGCGAGGTGTCGAATCTCGTCGCTCGTGATGGTCGAGAGCGAGGCGGGATTCGATGGATCTGTGACGTCCCACAGGTGGATGGCCTCGGGGTCAGCGGTCGCGAGGGTCTGGCCGTCGGGGGAGAACGCTGCGGCGGTGGCGGGTGGGGTGTCGAGGTCGGCCAGGGTGCGAGGGTGGGTCGGGTCGGTGAGGTCGATTAGCCGGGGTTTGGCGGTGTCACTCGTGATGAGCAGGACCGCGCCGCCGGGGGCGTAGCGGACCGTCCGGGCCGCACCGGTGGTGTGCAGCGTGGCCAGCGGTGGGGACGTGGGGGTTGGCGTGGTGGGCGCCGCTGGTCGTGTCGTGGCCGCCGCCGGGCCGCCTGTATGTGCCGGGGGCGTGTGGTGGATCACGGTCAGGGTGATGGCAAGGGTCGCCGCCAAGACGGCGGCTGTGGCCGCCGCGAGGATGCGGGGTGCGCGTAGGCGAGGGCGCCGCGGTGGCTGCTGGGTTGGCGGGTCGAGGTTGCGCGCGGGGGTCTGCGTCGTCTGCTCTGACGTCGTTGGCACATCGGCATCGGTGTCGGTGCTGCGTCGGGTTCGGGGCGTGGCGCCAGCGGGAAGTGTGATCAGCTCCTGGTACAGCTCGGCGGCGGTCGGACGTTGGCCGGGGTCTTTGGCCATCGCGGTGTGGATGAGGGCCGCGAGCGGCGGGTCGATCCCCGCCGTGTCAGGCGCCTTTCGGATGATGGCCTGGATCAGGCGTGCGACGTTGTGTGGCCGGCCGAACGGGTAACGACCGGTCGCGGCGTAGATGACAAGGCCGCCCCACGCGAAGACGTCGAGGGCCGGTGTGGGCTCGCCGCCGGTGACCTGTTCGGGCGCCATAAATGGCAGGGTCCCGATAGGACCCGGATCGGTGATCAGAGTCAGTTCCGGGTCGATCGCCCGGGACACGCCGAAATCAATCACCCGCGCGCCGGTCGGTGAGAGGATCACGTTTCCTGGTTTCAGGTCACGGTGAATGAGTCCGACCCCGTGAATCGCTGTGAGGGCGGCGGCAACGTTGACCGCGAGCCCGAGAACCTCCAGCGCGGAAAGACGCCCGTCGGTGCGGACAGCGCTGGCGAGAGTCGGTCCGGGAATGTAGTCGGTCACCAGGTAGGGCGGCTCGGCGTCGAGGTCGGCATCGAGAATCGCGGCCGTGTAGAAACGCGGGACCCGGCGGGCGTAGTCGACTTCCCGCGCGAGCCGGACGCGGAACGCCGCGCCGCGCGGGGCGTGGTGAATGACCTTGACCGCGACCGGATGGCCGTCGGGGTTCCGCGCGAGGTAGACGGTTCCCATGCCCCCGGCACCGAGGCGGCGCACGACCGTATACGGGCCGACGCGCCCGGGGTTGCCGGGTGGCGTCACCTGGCTCGGCCCCCGCTACCCGCGTGCGCGGGGCGGCTGGTGACTGTTGGGCGTCGCCGTGGTGGGTCGGTAGCGGTCGGGCGGGGGCGGTGCCTGGCGGGGGTGGCTGTGCTCGGGCGTGCCGTGCGTGGTCAGGTCGCCGAGCCGGGCCCGCTGGTACAGCTCCAGCGCCAGCATCCGGGTAAGCCGGGGTTCGTGGTGGCGGCGGATGGTGTCGCCCGCGACCCGGTAGTACGTGCCGGCCTGCTCGCGCCGTTCGGTCCGGGTGAGCATCGGGCGGCGACTGGCGGGCCGGGCTGCCGGGTGCAGGTCGAGGAGGGCTTCGAGCGCGGGCGCGGCGGGCCGGCCGAGCGCGGCGACCGCCGCGACGATCAGCCGGTGCGTCCGGATCGCCCGGTCATGCGCGCTGCCTGCCCTGCTGCCGGCCGGGAAGACCAGGTCGGTCAGCGCGCGGCCGTCGGCGGAGGCCACGAGATCGGCCGGGTGCGACACCCCGTGCGCGAGCAGTCCGCGCACCAGCGCGTCGAGCTGGTCGACGAGATCAGCCGGTCCAGCGGTGTCGGGGCGACGCATGGTTCCCTCCTCCGTGATCGGGCTGTGCGCGGATGGGCACCCTTCGGACACTGCTCGCCATCAAACAGATACGACAGCCGATTTTCTGGGGCTTGTGGCGCCGTTGTGCGCCGTCCGCCGGCTGGGCGTCGAGGCGGCACAGGACGCAGCTGGAAGCCCGATCCGCGCGGCCGGGCGCCGGATCGGCGCCGGGTTCATGCCGGATTCGTGCCGGGTTGGCGCCGCCGGGTTGGCGCCGCCTCGGCGCCGGGATCGCGCCAGGATCGCGCCGGAATTGGCCTTGGCGATTTGACAGTCTGAGAACGGCGCGGATAGCGGCGGCGGCGAAGACTCGGTAGTGCAAACGCGATCCCCGGGAATTGCCGGGTCAAAACTTTCTCCGCATCGGCGGGAGTCCTTATGCGCCGTTACTACTACCGCTCGCCGTGGTCGCCGATCATCTGCTGGTCGCTCGGTTTCGGCCTGCTCAAGGTCGCCGCATTCGGCCGCGACGGCGCCCGCCTCGGCCTGCACCCGTCCACCCTCGGCCCGCCCCCCGACGCGATCACCCTCGACCTCGACAGCCGCCAGACCAGCCCACCCGCCGACGCCGGCACGCCGTGGCTACGGGTCACGCCCCAGCAGGCCGCCGACCTGCTGGAGCTGACCCTCGTCCAAGATCTCCACCCCGACCCCGCCGGCATCCCAGGCGCCCCACCCGGCCCCGCACCCGAAGCGCCACCGCCCCGCTCAGACCCGGTCCCGCCGGTCGAGTCTGCCCGGCACGATCCGCCCCCGGCTCCGGCGCCAGGGACAGCGCGGGTGCGGTTCACCGTGTTCGGCAGGCCCGCGCTCACCCTCGACGGCCGGCCCCACAGCGCCGGGCTGTCCGCCCGCAGCCTCGAAATCGCCGCCTACCTCGCTCTGCACACCGACGGCGTGCCCGGCGACCAGCTCGCCGCAGACCTCCTGCCCGACCGCGACCCGACCCGCGCTCGCAACGCCGTCTACCAGGACATCGCGAAACTGCGCTCCACCCTGCGCGCCGCCACCGGCGAGCCGGGCACCCTCTACCTCGCCGGCGACAAGAAAACCGGCTACCGCCTCGACCCGACCCACGTCGCCGTCGACCTATGGGACTTCGACCGTGCCCTCGCCCACACCGGCCGCGTCCGCACCGACGCCGACCGGATCACCGCCCTCACCGCTGCCGCCACCCTCATCACCGCCCGGCCGTTCGGCGACGCCGCCTACGAATGGTCCGCCGCCCCCGCCGCCGACCTCGAACACCGCGCCCTGACCGTGCTCGTCGACCTCGCCGATCTCCACGCCGACGACCACCCCGACCACGCCCTCGTCCACCTCGACCGGGCCATCGCGCTCGCGCCCCAGGTCGAGGACCTCTATGTCCACGCCATGCGTATCCACGCCGCCCGCGGCCGGCCCGACGCTGTGCGGCGCACCTTCCAACGCCTCGTCGACGCCCTCGATCATCTCGACCTCGGCGTCGACCCCACCCCGGAGGCTCAACAGCTGCTTGCCCGGCTGCTGCGTCGCCCGCGCCCAGGCTGACGCGAGGGCGGGGTTGGCCGGCTTCTCGCCGGCAACAACGCCTCCTCTTCGGCGGACGCCAAGCGCCGACGCAGTACGCCCCGGCGCGCGCCGGTTGCCCGCCGGGGCATGTGGCAAATGGCCGCGCGATGGCTCGGTGACACACACCGAGGCGATCCCCCCGCCGACGTCGACCCGGGACCGACCGCATTTCCCGCCAGCGCGGTGCCGGTGGCAGACGCCCGCCACCGGCACCGTTGTCGCGGTTCCCGCGATCAGCGGCGCGACCCTGCCCGGGCCTGTTCCACCCTCGGCAGGCCTGTCGAGCACTAGGTGTCCGACGACGCACCGCACGCCGGGCTGGCCGCAGCGGTCGCGCTTGTACCTGCCCCGTCGCGCAAGCGGCGAACCGACCACCCGTTGCGCCGCGCCACGCGCCGTGCTTCGTAGGGCGAGCTAGGTCATTTCTTTTGGCCAACGCCGCCGTAGACGCTGACCTCAGCGTCGGTCAGACCCGCCGGGACGGCGCCGTCGGGCCGCCACCGGTGCGCGACCTGTATCCCGGGCTCGACCAGGTCGAGACCCTCGAAGAACCGGGCAATCTCGCCGCGGCCGCGGGCCTGCGCGGGGATTCCCCGACTGCGATAGGTCTCGATCAACTGGGTCCAGGTCTCGGGCGCGTAGTCGCCGGTGACATGGCTGATCACCACATGGCTGCCCGACGGCAGCGCGTCGAGCAGCCGCTGCACGATGCCGTACGGGTCGTCGGCGTCCGGGAAGAAGTGCAGGATCGCGACGAGCGACACCGCGACCGGCCGGGTCAGGTCGATGGTGTCGCGCAGCTCGGCCGACGTGAGGATCGCCTCGACGTCACGCAGGTCCGCGGCCAGATAGGCAGTGCGCCCAGCCGGCGTGCCGGTCAGCAGCGCACGGGCATGGATGAGCACGATCGGATCGTTGTCCGCGTACACGACCCGGGCGTCCGGGGCGACCTGCTGGGCGACCTCGTGCAGGTTGGGGCTGGTGGGAATGCTGGTGCCGATGTCGAGGAACTGGCGGATGCCGACCTCGTCGACGAGGTAGCGGATCGCCCGGTGCATGAACGCCCGGTTCTGCTGAGCGGTCGTCCGCCCGTGCGGGAACTCGGCCAGCGCCTGCGCCGCAGCCTCCCGGTCGGCCGGGAAGTTGTCCTTACCGCCCAGGTAGTAGTCATACATCCGGGCCGAGTGCGGCCGATCGGTCTGCAGATCCACCCGCACGGCATCCTCGGTGGAGCTCGTCCAGTCCCAGCCGGCGTCGCTGGTTTGTGAGTCGTCCGTCTCCGTCACGACGCCCCCTCCGCGTGGCCGACGATCGGTGCAATTCACCCTATCCGTCGGAGACGCACCGTCTTCAAGGCGGTGCGCTGCGCATCCGGCCACGGCCACAACGCCCGCCGGGCAACGGCCGACGGTCGGATGCGGAGACCGCCGTCGGAACGGGGGCGCGCCGACCCGTTTTCCCGGATTCGCTGTGGCAGGCCGTGCGCCCTCCCAGCGTGGACGCTGGGAGGGCGCGGTCGTGCTATCGGTGCCGTCCTGATCACGCCGCTACGGCGTGGGGATCAGGCGGTGTCGGCGGGGTTCCCGACGTCGCCCATGGGGTCGAGGGCGTTCCACCGGCGGAGTGTGTCGATCAGCTGGTCGGGGGTGCGGTCGTAGAGGGTGGCGAGGGTGCGTAGGTCGTCGTGGCGGATGGAGAGGACGCGGCCGGCGTAGTCGCCGCGTTCCCGTTGGATCTCGGCGACCCAGCGACGCAGCGGCCCGGCGTCCTCGCCGGGCACGCGGGCCAGCGCGGGCAAGTTGAGCACGAGGCGGGCGGTGCGCGGTGGCAGCGGGCCGGGCCGTCCGCCGGGCAGCAGGTCGCGGACGGTGACGCCGTAGAACGCGGCGAGCCCGGCGAGAGCCTGGACGCTGATCATGCGGTCGCCGCGTTCGTAGGAGCCGACCGCCGGGACCTTCCACCGGCCGTGGGATAGGGCCTCTACCTTCTGGAGGGAGTAGCCCTGCTGGGTGCGGATGGTGCGTAGTCGGATGCCTACCTCGCGGGCGAACGCGTGGTTCTCGCTGGTCGTGGACATGGTTCCTCCGTGCGGATGGGTGAGCGGGGACGGGGATGAGCGCCCGGGAACGGCGGTCGCAGCGCCCTTCCCGGGCTGACCGGGGATTTCGGGCTAGACGAGTAAGTCCGAAGTCTGGGTGACCGGTGGTCGGGCATGGAGAGAGGGTTTCCAAGATCGAGTTGTGACGCAAGACCTGGAAACCCTCCTGACCGCACTCTATGTGAAGATCGACGACCGGATCGGAGGGAGACGACGGACCGGACGGCCACCCACGCTGAGCGACTCCGAACTCGTCTGCCTCGCGGTCGCCCAGGCCCTGCTCGGCCACCACTCCGAGGCCCGCTGGCTGCGCTACGCCCGCAGGCATCTGACCGGGATGTTCCCGTATCTGCCGGGCCAGTCCGGCTACAACCGGCGTCTGAAGACGGCGCTGCCGCTGGTCAAGGAGGCGATCAGGGCGGTCGCGGTCGACAGCGACTTCTGGTTCGACAACCACTGGATCACCGACGCCACCCCCGTCCCGTGCGGGATGTCCCGGCCGACCGTGAAGCGCTCCGAGATGGCCGGCTGGGCCGGCTACGGCTACTGCGCGTCGCACTCCCGGTTCTACTGGGGCCTCAAGCTCTACCTGGTCTGCACCCCGACCGGCATGCCCGTCCTGTGGGCACTGGCCAACCCGAAGATCGGCGAACGGGAGGTGCTCGCCGCGATGCTCGACCACGACGCCGCCCTGATCGCCGAACGAGACCGGATCCTGCTGATCGCGGACAAGGGGTTCGCCTCGAACGACCTCGAGGCGGCACTGTCCGAGCAGCGCATCGACCTGCTCCGTCCGCACCGCAAGGACGAGACGGCGCGCAACGGCGAGCCGATGCTCAAGAAGGTCCGCCAGCTCATCGAGTCGGTCAACGACACCCTCAAGGGCCAACTCGACCTGGAACAACACGGCGGGCGGACCTTCGAGGGCGTCGCGGTCCGCGTCGCCCAGCGCCTACTGGCGATGGCCGCGGCGATCTGGCACAACAACAAGACCGCCGCGCCCGTCACCCGCTCCCTGATCGCCTACGACCACTGACCAGAGATCGGAATTACTCGTCTAGGCCCGGGTGCGCGGGAAACGGATCAGCCGGCCGGGGTGGTGGGCGCGTGGTCGGCGGCGCGGGTAAGGGCGCCGCCGAGCTGGCGGGCCTCGTCGGGGTCGAGGCGCAGGAGGACGACGAAGCCGTGGCCGTCGGTCTGGACGCGCACGTTGATCGTGATGTCGGTTTGAGAGAGGGTGGCGGGCTCGTCGTCGAGCGACATGGGCGCCGCCGGTGTGCTGCCGTGGGCCGCAGCGGTGGCGGGTTCGGCAGGGTGCTGGCGGAGTTGGTAAAGGCGGGGCCGAGGGCTGACGAGGCGGACCAGGCCGATGGTGGTGAGGCGGTCGAGGGCGGTAGTGACGGCGCCGATGGAGCGACGGAGTTCCCGTGCGACGTCGGGCGCGGAGACGACCGTGTGGGGGTGGGCGCGCAACAGCTCGAGAATCTGTGCGGGGAGCTGGCCAGGTCGCAGCCGTGGGCTGCCGTCCCCGTTGGCCGGGGTCTCCTGGACGGGGCGGATCCCGACCTGGGTGCCGGTGGGGATTATGGCGAGCGGGCGAAGCATCAGGGGCCGGCGAGTCGGGTTGTTGGGGACGTCCACAGTTGGCTGGTCGTGCGGATGTGTGCCGTCGGGCGGCGGTTCCACGGGGTGTGGGGCGCATTGGTAGAGCCGGGGGCGAGGACAGACGAGATGGACCGCGCCGGCCTTGGTGAGGCGGTCAAGGGCGGGGCCGACTGCGCCGGTCGAGCGAACAATCTCGCGGGCGACGTCGGCGACCGAGAAGGCCGCGGTAGGGCGGGCACGCAACAGTTCAAGAACCTGTCCGGCGAGCTGGCCAGGTCGCAGCCGTGGGCTGCCGTCCCCGTTGGCCGGGGTCTCCTGGACGGGGCGGATCCCGACCTGGATATCGGTGGGGATCATGGCGAGCGGTCGGGGGGTCGGGGTCCGTGGCCGGCGGCCTGGGGTTTCGGGAGTGCGCATGGGCGGCTGATCTCCTGGAAATGTGGCTGCTCGTAGGTGGCTCGGCCGGCGTTGTGGCGGGCGCGCGGCGGGAGAGGATCAGCCAGCCTGGGTGGTGGGTGGGTGGTCGGCGGCGCGGGTGAGGGCGGCGGCGAGCTGGCGGGCCTCGTCGGGGTCGAGGTAGGTCGCGGCGACGGTGTGCGTCCACGTCGCGTCGAGCCGCAGCAGGATCACCGGTCCGGCGTCTCCGGCGTCGCCGGTGTCGGGCCGGATTGTGATCTTGCTGTCGGCGTGGGTGGTGGTGGTCAGGGTTGCGGCGTGGGCGCCGTGGTCGAACAGCGGCATCACAGGGCTTCCTTCACCGGGTGCGGGCAGGCAGGCGGCGGCCCGAGCAGCCGGGCGGGCGGCACGGGTGGTGCCGCCCGCCCGGCCCGGCGCGCCGCCGCGCGGGGATGCATTTAGGCGGTAGCGGCGGGGGCGGTGGTGTTCGCGGCGCCATCGAGGTGCTGGTAGCGGCGGGGCTTGTCGGAGACCTGGGTGACGGCGCCGTGGCCGGCGAGGCTGGCTAGGGCGTTGGCGACCGCGCCCGAGGACCGGACAAGTTCGCGGGCGATCTCACCGGGGGTGAACGCGACGTCATCGTTGGCGCGTAGGTAATCCAGGACCTGTCCGGCCAGCTGGCCCGGCCGCATCCGGGCGGAGCCGTTGCCGTTGACGCGCTGCTCGGCCGGCCCGGTGGCCGGGGGCTGGGCGGCCCGCGCCCGGGAACGGGGCGCGGCGGGGGCGGCGCCGGTGCCGGTGCGGATCGGGCAGGCCGCCAGCGGGCACGTCAACGCCGCACACACCGCCACCGGGCCCTGCACAGGTATGCCCGCCACGGTGACGTCGCCGGTCGGGGGCGGGCTCTGCTCGCCGGCCGCCTCGTCCGGGTCCGCGCTGCTGGGAAGGCCCGGCTCAGCCCTGTCGGGCTCAGCCTCGGTTGCCATGTCGGGCTGCGCGTCGGCGTCCGGGCTGGCGGGTGGCTGCGGGGCCGCCGTGCCCAGCGCAGGCTCGCTGTCGGTGTCGGCGAGCGGCTCGTCGGAGGTCGTGTCGTCCGAGCCGTCCGGTGCGGCGGTGTCGCCCGGCGCGGCCTCATCGGGTGCGGTGTCCGGGTCGGTCGGGTCGGGGGTCGTGGCGGGCGCGGTGGCGCCGTCCGGGTCGCCGGTAGCGTCAGCAGCGGGGTCGGCGGGGTCGGCGCCGGCCGGGGTGCCGGGCGTGATGGCGGCCCAGCGGGCGGCGGGGCGGCCGGGCCCGGTGGCGTCCAGTCCGGCCTTGCCAGCCCTGCCGATCTTGGCGAGGCGGTCCAGGGACGTGGACGCGGTCGCCCGCGACACCCCGGCCTGGGTGGCTAGCTGCCTGACGGTCAGCGGCCCGTCGGCGGTCGTGAGGATCTCCAGGATGTCGGCCAGGTCATCGGGCACGGCGGCGGCGGGCGCGGGGGTGGCGTCGTGGTCGGCCATGGGGATTGTTCCCTTCACGCATGCGGCGCGGGATGAATGCACCCCGGATTTGGGGCCGTTTTCAGCAGTACCTCGCTAACCCGTCTGCAGCCAAGAAATATCTTTGGAAAACCTTTCCCGACGGTTCGCGATCGGCGGGTTTCATGACTCTTTTCGCGGTGGGATTGCTGTGCACGTTCTGATCAAGTTATGGTCCGGTCGATCGACCATTCCCACGCGCCCACGGCACACACATCGAACACCGATCGGGATTTCCGCGTCTCCGCCCGCGATGCCGGCTGGATGCGGGTCGATTCTTTTCCGTTTCCTATTTTTCTGTGAGGAGTTTCGGATGGCCTGCCATCACCACGGCCCGGCGGGTGCCGCCTCGACACCGGTCCGGTCGATCGCCGCGGTCGTCGGGTTTCTCCACGAGTCCGGGTTCCGACGCCACCCGTCGGGAGAGCGGCCGCGCTTCGTGCGTGGCGACCTCGAGATCGAGATCGGGCACGTTCTCACTGTCATCCAGTTCAAGGACTCGCCCGCTGGCGGGGTGCCGTCGATCCAGGTCGCGGACTGGATGTTGATGCTCTCGCTCGACAACCCGCTGCCCCTGCTGCGCCACGTCGTCGACCACCCCCGAGCCACCACACCCACAGTGCCGGACGCTGCCGACCTGTCGGACTCGTCGGCGGGGGCGGAGGTGGCCTGGTGATCGAGGTTGTGGTGATCCCGGCGGATCCGGCCACGCCGGCCCGAGTCGAAAGCCTCGACGCCGACAGTCCGGTCGGCTTCCAGCGGCTCGTCGGCGGGAATTTCGAGCTGGTCTATGTGGACGACGAGGTCTTTCTGTTCGTCAACGACGAAGGGCTGATCAACGGGCTGCCGATGAATCCCCGGGTGCTGCTGCTGGCCGCGTCGCTGGATCCGGACTTCACCGAGGCGGTTCTGTGTGGAGACGCGGTCGTGGTCGGGCCGGCGAGCCGGACCGGGTCCACAACCTCGGCACCGGTCTGGCTTCGGGACCTGTGCGCCGGGCCGGCCCGTTTCCAGATCGAACAGCAGGTGAAGCGCACCGGGGCCTGGATTCCGATGTCCCTCGTGATCGGAGAACCTTTCTTCGGGCTCGCACTGGTCGCCAGGATGGCGCGGCGCGCCCCCAACCGGACGGTCCGCCTCACCCGGCTCGGCCAGGAAAGCCCGCCACGGAACTCCTGATCCACAGCCTGCGCACTCGCCTGGCTGTCCGCGACGTTGCCCCGAGATTTGTTCTTCCTTCTTCGTCTCTTATCCCTGTGCGGAGGTGGTCTGTCCATGTCGACGTCCGAGGAGCGGCTGGCCCGGGTGGGGCTGGCTCTCACGGTCGGGCCATGCACGCCCGATGCCTACCGGGCGATCCGGGCCGCCGGGCCGGTCGCCGCGTGGCACGGCTACACCGCCCGCCACCCAGCCCCGGACCCGGCCGATGCCCTGCGGATCGCGCAGGAAGCGGGATGGCGGCCGATCTGCCCCGGCGATGACGAGTGGCCGACGGGCCTTTCAGGCCTCGACGTCGACGGCGAGCTTCGCGCCGGCGCGGTGCTGGCGCTGTGGGCACGCGGCCCGGCGCACCTCGCCACCGTGACCGCGCCGGGCGCGGTCGCCGTCGTCGGTTCCCGGGTGGCGAGCGGCTACGGCCTGCACGTGGCCGGCGAGCTGGGTGGCGGACTTGCCGACCGAGGCCGCACCGTGATCGCCGCTGCCGCGCACGGGATCGACACCGCCGCACTGACCGCCGCCGCCCGCGTCGCCCCAGCGGTGGTGGTGCTGGCCTCGACCGACGAGCTACACCGACACCGAGCCCTGCTGGACACCGTGGGCGAGCGTGGCGTCGTCGTTACGGCATCAGTCCCCGGCCAGCCGCTGTCCCGCCGCCGCCTCGCCGCCCGCCACCGCCTCATCGCCGGCCTGGCCAGCGGCGTCGTCCTCGTCGAGACCGCCCGAGGCGGGAAGTCACTCGCGGCGACCAGCGCCGCCACCGCGCTGGGCCGCCCGGTGATGGTCGTCCCCGGCCCGGTCACCAGCGGCGTGAGCGGCGGCTGCCACGAACTCCTGCGCACCAACAAGACGGCCCGCCTCGTCACCTGCGTCGAGCACATCTGCACCGAACTCGACACCGCTCCCACCCCCGCGTCCGTCACCGCACCGTCTCCCGGACCCCGGCCGCTCGCCCCGCCCGGCGATCGGGAAAGCCCACGCCGATGACCACCGGCGCGGCCAGGCTCTGGATACGCGGACCACCCCACGCGGGGGCACCCGCCGAGCCTTGTTCTCGGCCCATGCCCGCAGCGTGGGGACGCGAGCAGCGGTAGCCGCCGTCCCCGGCACGGCCTGCGCCTCCGGGTCTTTTCCCAGGCGGGAGCAGGCCGCCCCGGCGCGGGTGTTCACAGCACCCGCGCCGGGGCGTAGAGACCCCTACCCCTTGCAACAGCCAAGGAGAGAAGCCCCATGGGCATCGTCTCGCCCGACACCCCCGACCCGCAGCCCGTCCCCCACCTTCCCCTCGACGACCGCAAGCGAGTCACCGTCCGCCCCGCCGGTCTGGACGCGGTGGAGGTGACGGTCCGCCCAGGCGCCAACCGCATCGACCTCATCGAAGCGCTGCTCTGGCTCGCCAACGACCTGTTCTTCGAGGAGCA
The DNA here is from genome assembly GCF_000235425.2 of Pseudofrankia saprophytica. Lineage (NCBI taxonomy): Bacteria > Bacillati > Actinomycetota > Actinomycetes > Frankiales > Frankiaceae > Pseudofrankia > Pseudofrankia saprophytica. The sequence continues at coordinate 1,989,131 of NZ_KI912266.1, read as the reverse complement.
CTACGGGGACGTCGAACCGGTCCTGGTCTTCCGCCGTAACCCGACCGGCGCAGCGGCACCGGCCGGCACGCCGGTCCCCGCCAGGCCGGCGCCTACCCAGGACCATCACGTCCCGGCACCGAGCCCGGATGAGATGCCAGGTCCAGGCGCGCCGCGCGCCGGGGCCTCGGTAGCCGCCTGCTGATCGCCGCGGCTTTTCTCCGCACAAGACAGGGGCGGGCCCCGACGGGAAGTCTCCCGTCGGGGCCCGCCCCTGTTCTTCTCTGGTGTCGAGCTGCGCCGCCAAGGCCAGCCGGATCGGGGTGTCTTAGCTGGTTGGGAAAGGGTCAGGCAGGGTGTGGGGCCAGTGGTCCATCCGGTAGGTGCCGCCGTCGTCGACGATGACCTCGTCGGCGGGGTCGCAGCGCTGGCCATCGGCCATGCCGACCACGGCGAGGGTGACCGTCGGCGTCGGCCTGCCGGGACGGACGGTGCGCGGGCCGCGCCGGTCGAGCACCAGCAGGGTCCGGTGACGTCGGTCGGCGGCGCCAGCGGCGTCGGTCGCGTCGATCACCGCCCCGGCGGGAAGCGCGGCCAGCGGCAGCCGGGTGCCCTCGGGCACGGTCGCCGCCGGGTAGCGATGGCGCGGCTCGGCCACCTGGTGGCGGCTGCCGGCGGGGTAGGTAAACGCGCCGAGGAAGCCGTCGCCGGTGCGGAAGTCGAGGACGGCGGCGTAGTCGTTGTAGTAGCGGACGACGAGCGCGGTGATCCGTCGACCGACGTCCCGCACAATCTTGCTGATCTTGTCGCGGTCGTTCCAGATCTGCCAGGCGGTCGCGGCGTCCCCGGCCCGGTAGGCGGTCCAGTGCACCCCGCTGTGGCAACGGTAGGACCGACGGTGCGGCCCGTCGTCGTGGTAGTAGACGGCCCACCGGCCCTCGGCGACGTCGAAGCGGGGACCGTCGCCGTACGGCACGAGCCTCGCCTGCCGGTCTACACCGCGCAGGGCGGCCGTGGGGTAGATGGTCGGACCGTCGGGCCAAGCGATCGTGACGGTGTCGTCGAGCGGCAGGTACTCGACGGCCCGCCCGGCGACATGATCACCGTGGCGAATCGCCAGCTGGTCGAGCCTCATCGCGATTTCTCCTTCTGCGCGCCCGGGCGGTGGCCTGTGCCGCCGCCCGGAGGCGGGATTCGGGGTCAGGTGTTGGTGGACAGAGCGAGCGCGGTGCGGAAGGCGGGATCGGTGGCGGGCACGGTGTCGAGCGGGGGTGGCTGGTAGCGGCACAGCAGCCGGGCGACGGTGTGCTCATGCAGGCCGACGGTGGCGGTCAGCTGCCACCGGTGGCCGGCCCGGGCGCCGGCGCCGCGCAGCCCGGCGAGCCGCTGTACGAGGTGGTCGAAGGCGAGTTCGACGGCGAACGCGGCGTTCGGGAGCAGGATGTCGCGGTGCGGCCCGACGTCGGGGTGGTCGCTGTCGGTGTAGTTGGCGGTGTAGGCGCCGCCCCGGTCGAGGACGTCCTTGTAGAGCGGGGTGGACCGGCCGGGGGTGTCGGATGGTGGCGGGAGGTAGGCGAGTTCCAGCCAGAGCACCGGCACGAAATCATCGATCGTGATCGCGGCGGACACGTGCGTGGCGGACAGTTGGCCGTCGGTCAGCTCCAGCAGCTCGACGACCTTGTCGAAGGGGCGGCGGGCCTCTCCGACCGCGTCGACGACGCAGCCCAGTCCGCCCTTGCCACCGTCTGGCTGACCGTCGCGGTAACGCACGACCGTGAAGCGGCTGACCGTCTCGCCTACGACGGGCGGGACGTAAGGCTCGGATGTCATGGTGGCCTTCCTTTCAAGGGGTGTGATCGGCGCAGGGCGACGACGCGCCGCTGCAGCGCAGACATATGGGCGGGGTGGGGTCCCGTGGGCCCGCCTGCCCGGCCCGTGGTGGCCGGGCAGGCGGGTCCTGTGGGGGTTAGTAGCCCGTGCGCCTGACGGCGCACCCTGATCGGGTGAAAACTGTCTGTGGATCGTCTGGCTGACGTCGTGCCGCCTTGGCGCGTTCCGGAGCCCGTGGGTTAGTAGGACGCTGGGGATCTGATCGACAGGCACCCGGAACTGTTGCCTCGAGCACGTGAATCAGACTCTTGACCTGGTAGATCCCCGCCGGGCGGTCCGCCCCGGTCGGGACCAGGCGGGAGGTGCCACGTGGACGACGTGGTGCATGAGCGGTGCGCGGGCATCGACATCAGCAAGGGCGACGTGAAGGTCTGCGTCCGGCTGCCGGGGGCGGGCCGACGTAGGAAGAGCGAGGTCCGGACGTTCTCGACGATGACCCGGGATCTACTGGTGATGCGGGACTGGCTGCTCGCCGAACGGGTCACGGTGGTCGGGATGGAGGCGACCGGCTCCTACTGGAAGCCGGTGTTCTACCTGCTCGAACACGACCTGGAGTGCTGGCTGCTCAATGCCCGGCACATGAAGTCCGTCCCCGGGCGTAAGACCGACGTGCTGGACTCCGAGTGGATCTGCCGGCTCGTCGAGCACGGCCTGGTCCGTCCCTCGTTCGTGCCCCCGGAGCCGATCCGTCAGCTGCGGGACCTGACCCGCTATCGCACCGAGATCGTCCGGGAGCGGACCCGGGAAGCCCAGCGGCTCGAGAAGCTCCTTGAGGATGCCGGAGTCAAGCTGTCCCTGGTCGTCTCCGACCTGCTCGGGGTCTCCGCCCGCGCGATGCTCGAGGCGCTGATCGCCGGTGAACGCGACGGCCAGGTGCTGGCCGAGCTCGCGCTGGGCTCCATGCGCCGCAAGCGGACCATCCTCGCCGACGCGCTCAGTGGCAACTTCAACGAGCATCACGCGTTCATCGCCCGCACGATGCTCGACCGGATCGATGCCTGCCGCGCCACCGAGGCACGCCTCGATGCCCAGATCGACGAACAGGTCCGTCCCTTTCGCCGCCAGCTCGACCTGATCGAGACCGTGCCCGGCGCGAGCCGGCGCACCGCGCAGGTCATCCTCGCCGAGATCGGCGCCGACCCGGCCCGGTTCCCCTCGGCCGCCGCGCTGGCGTCCTGGGCAGGGATGTGCCCGGGCAACAACCAGTCCGGAGCCACCGCCCGCAACGGGCCGACCCGCCACGGCGACCCCTGGCTCAAGGCCGCCCTCGGCCAGGTCGCCGTCTCGGCCGGCCGCACGAAGGGGACCTACCTCGCGGCCCGTTACCGGCGGATCGCCGCCCGCCGCGGCAAGAAACGAGCACTGGTCGCTGTCGGCCACTCCGTTCTCATCTCCGTCTGGCACATGCTCACCACCGACCTGCCCTACCAGGACCTCGGCCCCGACCACTTCATCAACCGCCTCGACGACCGCGGCAAGGCCCGCACCGCCCGCCGACTCGTCGACCAGCTCGGCCAACTCGGCTACCACGTCACCCTCCAGCCCGCCCCCGTTCCGGCACCTGGGTGACGAAACGGGGCCGACTCACTGAGTTTTCGAATCAGGCGGTGCGTAGGGCGGTGACGGCGGCGCGGCCGATGGCGTCGGCGGTGGCGGCCGGGTCGGTGAGCCGGTAGGCGGTCAGGCCGCTCATCCAGCGGCTCAGGTGGTCGGCGTTGGTGAGCCACAGCAGGGCGCAGCCGGCGGCGGCCAGTCGGTCTATCCGGGCCCGGCCGACTGTCTGCTGGTAGTCCCCGGCGAAGATGCCGTCGGATATGACGACGAGCAGGCGGGCGCCGTCGCGGCGGGACAGGCCCAGGGTGGTGTCCAGGGTGTCGACGGCGCCGACGAAGTCTTCGGTCAGGTCTTCGGTCTGGAATTCGGTCACGTGGGTGGGGGCGCGGCCGGCGCGGGCAAGGGGGCGGACGTGTTGGCCGAAGATGACGGTGGCGCTGTGGGCGTCGGGTAGGTGGCTGGTGGCGCGGGCGAGGATCCAGGCGGCGGACGCGACCGGGCCGGCCGCCATCCGCATCGAGAGGGACACGTCGGCGGCGATCCCGACCCGTAGCGGCGGGCTGGGGGTGGTCCGCCGCAAGGTGCGGGTGAACGGTTCGGCGGTGGGGACGGCCCCGGCGGCGCGTTGCGCGTCGGCGGCGAGCGCCGCGCGCATCCGTAGCCGCCCGGGCGGCGTCGCCGACGTGACCGTGCGGGTGGTCGGTTCACGCCGGGCGGCGGTGCGAAGGGCACGGGCCAGCTGGCGGGCGGCGGTCTGTTCGCGCGCGGTGGGCGCCCGGCGGCCGGCGAGGTTGGTGTAGCCGTCCGCGAACCGATGATCATCGCTGACCTTTGACGCCCTGTCGGCGTGGCGCTTGGCGTCGGCGCGGGTCGTCCTTTCCGCTTCCCGGTCGCCACCAGACGGCCTGTCCGGTGGCTCATCGTCGCGGCGGTCGGCTTCGCGCACGGCGCCGAGCGCTTCGCTGACCGCCCGTGCCAACGGTGACGGTTCGCCTTGCGGCCCCGCCCCTTCGCCCGGCTGACCGGCGTCGGTAGCTTCGCCGGGGGCGGCGGGGGGCGGGTCGGGGTTGATCCCGCCGATGTCGCACCAGCGGCGCCCGAGAGCGACCATCGTGTCGGCGTCCTCGTCGCCGGTCCTCAGCGCTTCGCGCCACACTGTCTGCAGGTCGGTGAACTTCTCCTCGCCCAGGATGTCGGCGACCGCCGTGTGCACCTTCGCGGTTTCGTCGGCGTCCAGGACGCCCGCGTCCACCCGGGCCAGCAAAAGGGTCGCGGCCCGCGCGGCGTCGGCCGCCGTCATCCCCCACGCCAACGCCGGATAGGCAGCGGCCGGTGCGGTAGCCGCCGGATCCGTCGGGTCTGGCGGGTCTGGCGGGTCTGGCGGGGTGGTGGGGGCTGCTTCCGGACCCGGGGCTGCTTCCGGATCTGGGGTTGGTTCCGGATCTGGGGTTGGTTCCGGATCTGGGGTTGGTTCGGGGGTGGGTGGGGTGAAGTCGGCGAGGATGAGCTGGGTGATGGCCGTGCGTATCCAGCGCCGGCTGGTGGGCCGGCGGGCAAGGTGGGCGGCTTCGATCCGGGCTTCTTCCAGGATCAGCGCCGCTTCGGTGACCGGGGCCGGGGTGCCCGCCGGGGGCCGCCAGCGGGTGTGGTCGGCGTGGCTGGTTTCGTGCGCGAGCAGCCCCCAGACCACCGGGTAGCGGTCCCGGTCGGCCGGCCGCATCGGGTCCAGGCCGGTCGGGCTCAGCCCGTCAAGGTGGGTCGCGTCGATTTCGATCAGCCCGAGGTGGGGCAGGTAGCAGGCGGGCGAACCCCGGCCCGCGCCCGGGGCGCAGTTGACGATCACATCGTCGCGGTCGGTCAGGGCGGGCAGCGCGCCGGTGAGGCGGGCGGACAGGATCAGCCAGTCTTCGGGTAGTTCGACGATGCCGGTGGCGGTCGGGTCGTCGTGTAGACGGGTCATCACGGGCTCCCAACAAGATCGGATCAAGGGTGGGGCCGGCCCCGGGCTTTCACCGGGGCGGTGCGGGCGGGCGGGCCCGGGGCCGGCAGGGAGGGGGTTAAAGCTGGCGGCCGAGAGCGAGGGGGTTGATCGACTTGCGGTAGACCGTCTTGACCACGTCCGCGACGACGTCGCGGTCCTCATCCGGGGCCTGTCCGATCAGGTTCGCGGCGGCGACGTCCTCACCCAGGGCGGCGGCGACCTTCTGAAACGCGATCAGTTCCCGTAGCTGCGGCGCCCAGCCGATGCCGCCGGCTTCCCGCCGCCGGGCAAGGTCACGGGCGACGTTGACCGCACGGGGGCTGATCCGTAGGGCGCGGGCAAGGTCGTAGTCGGACGTGACTTTGATCTGCACCGCGAACCGCGACGACAACGCTTCGGTCAGCACCGCCCCGTGCACACCGGGGTTGTGGCCGCCGCACAGGTAGAACCCCGGCGCGGCGGTGATCGTTTCGCCTTTGTGGGTCTTGACCTGGATCTCACCCCGGCCATCCATCGCCGGGTATACGCAGGCCAACACCGCCGGGCTGATCAGCGTGGCGTCGTCGATGAACAGGCAGCGGCCCTCGATCATGGCGCGTACCAGCGGGCCGTAGACGAATTCGTAGCCACCGCCGGGGGCTTGGGTGTATTCCCCGAGAAAGTCACCCACGGTCGTGTCGCCGTCGCCCGCGATCGTGATCAGGTCGGGGTGCGCCGCTTCGACCAGCGACGTCTTCCCGGTACCCGGCGGCCCGTATAGAAGGACCGGCACCCCGGCGGCCCGAAGCTTGCGCAGCGCTTCCACGTCGGGCAGCCCGGCAAGCTGGCGGGGCCGGTAGATCCCCCCGCCCGGGCGGCGTACCGCCCCCGGCGGCAACGCCGGATCTGACGCTGCTGCCGGGCGGGGTGCCGGCGCGGGCGGGGTGTCCGGCGGGGTGGGCGGGATGGCCTTGGGTGTCCGTGGCCGGGGTGGTGCGGTCGGCTTCGGCGGGGCGCTGTAGGCGGCGGCCCCGGTCAGGCCAGTGGCACTGAACTTGCGCGGCTTGGCGCTGGTCAGCCGCGCCGCGCCATGAGCGGCCAACGTGTCCAGCGCGTTGCCGACCGCCCCGGACGACCGGCCAGCCAACGCCCGGGCGATGTCACCGGGCGTGTGCGCACCGGGATGAGACACCAGGAACGCGGCGACCTGACGGCGCAGCTCACCTGGCGACAGCCGGGGCACCTTCGCCGGCGGCGCGGCGACGTCCGGGGCCGGACCGGCCGGCGGCGCGGAAGGCGGGGTAGGTGCGACGGCGGCGGCCGGTGGATCAGAAGGGGGCGGGGGTGTGGGGTCCGGCGGGGTGGCCGGCGACGGCACGGCGCTCATGGGTACGTCCTCCCAGGCATGGATGTGGGGGTGGCGGGCAGGGCGGGGCGCGGGCGCGGCCGGTGGGCGGCGCGTCCGAAGGCGGGAAGGTGACGGTGATCAAGTGGCCCGGGCGGCGGGTCCGACCTGGGCAGGTCGGACTTCGCCCACCGTCCGGACCGGCCGGCGTGCGGGGACCGGGGCGGCAGGCTGGTAGCCGTCCGGCCCGATGACCGGGCACAAAGGTTCGCCGTCGCGGTGTGACCAGGGCTGGCGGACACGGCCCGCCACCACCGGCGTGGTCGGCGTACGTGGCACGACCGGCTCATCGCATTCGGGGCAGACCATGGTCACGGTCGCGGGCACGGCACACCTACCTTCTACCTACAGGGGGGCGGGAAAGGATTTCGGATTCGGGAATCCGGCGGGGAAAGGTCCTATGCCTTTTCGCCGTTCGCCGTGTTCCGTTTTCCGACACCACAAACGCTAGCTCGCCGAATCGGTATTCGGGAAGCCCCTTTTCAAGACTTTTTAGCCGAACTAACGAAAAGAGTCATGAAAAACGGCTTGCCCATTCATTCCGCGAGAGGTAGCCGCGTGCGCCCGGATAGAAAAGGGCGTAGAAAGTCATGGGAACTGCTTGCTGCCCGACGGGGCGGGCGGTAGCCTTTTAGCAAATGCCCACGTAGAAAGGCGGTGATCCCCGGTGCGACGCCACGCGATGAGCGCGCACGTCCGGGCGGTCGCGCCTTTCGACCGCGCCGCCGGCACGGTCGGCCACGCGGGCCCGTCAGGCCGACGTCCAGGCCCACGTGCGGGGCAGGGACCGGGCCGTAGGGCCGGGATAGCCGGCTGGGAAGGACACACGTGCGGCGGGCGTCCGCCCCGGTAGGGGTGGGCGCCCGCCGCACGTGTGTCCTTCCTCGTCGGCGAGCCTGGCCGGGCAGGTGAGCCCCCAGCGGGCCGCTGACCTGGGGTTTTGGCTGCCGATCCGTCCTCGCTCTTAAAGAGCGAGGGGTCTTTCGTGGGTCTTCCTTACCCCTATGGAGGGGTCTTTTCCGGCCCCGTTTTGTGCAGGGCGGCGCCGCCTCCGGCTGTCGGCCGTCGGGGCACGGCGTGCCGGGTGGACGCGGCCCGGCTCGACGCACCCGACGCGGCGGCCAATCCGCGCCGGCCGGTCCCGGGTTTCATGGTAGCGCCGTTCACGCATTCCCGGGACGGCTATTTTCCAACGTATTTAGCTCCTGGTTCTATCCGACGGAATGGCGAGGTGGGATTTCACGGCCGCGGGTCCGGTGGTCGGGGAAAGGGCGCATCCCGGTCGTCACTGTCGTCGTTATCTTCCGATTCCGCGTCGGGGAATGGGGCGGGGCCGGTGGGGGTGCCGTAGCGGTCGGCGAGCTGGGGCAGGGTGGCCCGTCGGGTGGCGTCCAGCGGTAGCCAGAGCGCCCGGGCCGCTTCCAGGTCGGCGGGTCCCTCTTCGGGCCGGGTCGCGGACAGGGGCGTCGGGCTTGCTGTGGCGATCGGAACGGTGCCGTGCGTGGCCGCGGTGAGCCGCGCTCGGAGGGCGATTTCCCGGCCTGCGGACGGCAGCCAGATCAGCAGCGGGCTGGCGATGCCGCTGGCCTCAGCGAGGCGGGCGTAGCCGGGAAGTTTGCCCATCACTTGAGTGAGGGATTCGCTGCCGGTGTCGTATTCGACGTGGAAGTCGAGGCGATGGGTGGGGGTGCGCCAGGTGCCGTAGCCGTCGGGGCGGACGAACGCTCCCCACAGCGCGGCGGCCCGTTGTTCCGACCACCAGACCGTCAGCCCATGGGCGGCGGGCAGGGTACGGCTGGCATGGGCCCAGGCGGTGAACAGGGTGTTGGTCCCGACGAGGTGCGCCAGGCGCGGTGAGGTGAGCAGGGTGAGCAGCCGGTCGCGGCGGTAGCCGAACTCCGCCGGCGTGACCCCGCGCTGCGCCGCGAGGATCCGGGCGCCGGCAGGGCCGAGGGTGTAGTGGTGCGGCCCGGTGGTCGGGCCGTAGTAGCGCCGGGCCCGGTCGAGGACCTCCAGACGGTGTAGCAGCGCGAGGCGGCTCTGGGCGGTGCGTGGGTTGGTGAAACACAGCCGGCTGATCTGCGAGCCGGTCAGGACCTGATGTTCTGCGAGCATCGTCAACAGCCACCGGTCGCGCGGGGTCAGCCGGCCCGCGACCTCCCACAGCAACCGATCCCCCGACGCCGACCGTGGCGCGCGGCGGGCCGTCATGACGACCCACCCGCCGGCCGGCGGCGGGGATCCCCCGCTGGTGCGGACGTGGGTGCGGCGGCGGCGGTGCGCTGGCGGGCGGCCTGGCGTAGCTGCCCGGCCCGGCCTGGAATTGCGGCACGAAGTGGCCGGGTCCGCAGGGTGAACGCCGTGGTGTCCGCGGAGTGCACGACGAGCCGGGCCGCGGCGGTGAACGCGGGGAGCCGGGCCAGGTCGTGCTCGGAGAGGACCGGTGCGGTGTGGCGGGCCAGGGTGCGGGCGTCCTGCGGCGAGCACGCGAACACGATCTTCGTGCGGGCGTTCGTGGCGAGCGCGTCCGCGAGCTCGGTCGGCAGCTGGCGCAGGTGCTGGTGGGCAAGGACGAGACCAAGCCGGTAGCCGCGGGCCTCGGCAAGCATGTCCTCGATCGACCCCGGCAACGTCAAGAAGTTCTGACACTCATCCAGTGCGACCGTCGCGTCCGGCCGATCATCGGGAGCGCGCCGCGCCCTGGTCAGGACGGTCTGCCAGACCTTCGCCAGGACGATCGAGCCGACGATCTGGCAGGCGTCCTCCCCGACGGTGCCCTTCGGGATCCGGCACAGCAGCAGCCCGCCGTGGTCGAGCACGTCGGTGAGATCGACCGTGGAAGGCCCCGCGGCCAGGGCCTGGCGGGCGAAGCGGCGTAGCAGCAGGGCACGCAGTTTGTTCAGCACCGGGCCGATAGCCTGGGCGCGGGCGCCGTCGGACAGCGAGGCGTACCAGGTCCAGAACCCGGCGAGGATCGGGTCGGTGATGCCGGCGGTCGCCTTGCGCCGGGCGGCCGCGTCGGTGAGCACGGTGACGACGTCGAGCAGCGTCGGCACCGCCCCGGCGGCGGTGTCTGGGCGGGTGAGCAACGTGAGGCAGGTCGCGCGCAGCAGGTCGTCGGTGCGGGGGCCCCAGCTGTCGGCCCAGATCCGGCGGAAGATCCCCACCAGCTGGTCGGTGGCCAGGTCCGGGTCGGCGCCGTCGAGGATGTTCAGACACGGCGGCGGGGCCTGGTCGTCGGGGTCGAGCAGCACGACCCGGTCGGCGACGTCGGCGGGTAGCCGGGCGAGCAGGTCGTTGACCAGGTCGCCCTTCGGGTCGATGACGACCGTGCCCCGGCCAGCCTCCGCGTCATCGAGGATCAGATTCGCCAACAGCGTCGACTTACCCGACCCGGTCGCCCCCAGCACATGGACGTGATGGCGGGCGTCGGCAACCCGCAAGCCGACGGGGCGGCGCCGCCCGGCGTCGGTGTCCCCGAGGATCTTCACGTCCGCGCCGTTGTGGGGGATCGCGGCGGGGGCGGGTACCGCCGCCGCGCCGGCCCGGGCCAGGCCCGGAACAGCGGTGTCCAGGGGAAGGTGCGCGAGCGCCGCGAGCTCGTCGACGCCGACCAGCCCGCCTCGCCCGAGCCGGCGGGCGGCCAGGGTCGGGACCGGGTGGGCCAGGCGGGCGCGGCGCAGGTAGTTGTGGCCGGAGTAGAGCGCGAACGCGGACGCCAGCGCGTGCGCCCGGCCCCGTAGCACCCGTGTCGCGGCCTGCGGGTTGGCGGGCTGGTGGATGGCGGCGGCGTAGAGGACGGTGACGGCGAAGCGGGGACCGATCGCCTTGACCCCGATCGCTCGGGAGGCGGCCGACTCCTCCGGCGAGGTCGGCACCCGGCCCGCCCGGGCCCCGGAGCGGGGCGGGCTATGCGGGGTCAGCAGGTCGAGAGCGTCGGACAGCAGCCCGGTCAGTGCGCTGGGGGGTTGGTGGCCGCGTTCGCGGGCGGCGTCGCGGCGGGCGGCGGCCAGCCGGCGGCCCGTCACCGGACGGACGAGGACCTGCACGACCGCAGTCTCGCCGTCGCCGAGGTCGGCCGCGGCGGACAGCAACGCCCGCACCGGATCCCCGCCCGAGTCGACGCGCAGCGGCAGGACGTCACGGCGGCCGAAGTACAGCCGCCCACCGACCGCCGCCGCGCCGCCGTCCAAGGGTGGGGTGGCGGGCTGGGTGGTGGTGCGGGCGCCGGGCCAGGCGGCCTGCACCGCCCGCTCCACCAGCCCCGGCGGCACCGGGCCAGGAACCCAGAGGCGAAACGCGGTCCCGGCCTGGCTGGCGACGATCTCCCAACCCAGGTGTGGCTGGCCGTAGATCAGCCGGGCCAGCGGCGGGCGCAGCAGCCCGGCCATCTGTCCCCAGAACGCGCCGGCCGCCTCCGACCCGACCTCGGGCGGGACCAGGACCTCCACGATGCGGGCGTCCCGCGTCAGGCGGGCGTGGCGCAACCGCGCCTGCACGGTGATCAGCACCTCGGCGAGCAGCACCACGGCAGCCAGCGCCGCCCCGGCTGCCAGCCGGTGGCCGCCGGCCAGCCAGTCCACCCACGACGCCATCGGGAACAGCACCCCAACCGGATCGTCAATCACCCGAGAGAAAGCCACCGGAAACGGGGGCGGGGGAAGGAAAGGTGGACCGGACACGACGGCCTCCACAAGCGTCGGGACGAGCAGCGGCAGGACGAGAGCAGGTAGGTCAGCAGGGGTCGGCGTCCTCGGCCGGCGGCGGGGCTGCGGCTGGGGATTGCCTGCGGACCCGGCGCTGCGACGCACCCGTCAGCTGCGCGGCGGGCCGCAGGAAGTCCGAAGAGCGGACGGCCTCAGACGGATCGGTTGTGATCATGGAATGTTCGGCGGCTGAGGCGACGGCGCGAAACGCCGCCCGCCGTCCAGGCCCGGCGAGCAGCAGCGCGTCCCCGGGACGGGCCGAAAGAAGGTGGGTGGTCTCGCCGTCGGAGAGCGCGAAGACGTCGGCGACGTGGCGGGCGGCGGAGCTGTCCTGACGCAGCAGGATGTGGGTGGCGGCGTTGGCGACCACCGCCCGGCCGAGGTCGTTCGCGAGCAGATCCGCCGCGTCCTGGGTCACCACGGCCAGGCCGGCCCAGTGCTTGCGGGCGGCCTTCGCGAGCTGGTGCAGAAACCGGGCGCCGGCGGGGTGGGCCATCAGCAGCCACGCCTCATCGACCACGACGAGCCGGCGGCACCGCCGGGCCGGGTCCGCGACGGTCCGCCAGATCGCGTCGAGGGTCAGCAGGGTGCCGGCGGCTTTGAGCTCATCAGGGAGCTGACGCAGCGAGTAGACGACGAGGTGTCCCTCGGGACTCACCGAGGTCGGGGCGTCGAACAAGGCCCGGTGGGTGCCCTCGACGAACGGACCGAGCCGGCCCGCCAGCACGGTCGCGGCCGGGTCGGGGTCGGCGGCCAGGGCGGTGGCGACGTCGCGCAGCAGCGGGGCCGGCCGGGTCCAGCTGGCCGGGTCGGCGGTGATGTCGGCGGCGCGGTAGGCGGCCAGGATCGCCCGGTCCAACGCCGCCCGCCCAGCCCCGTCCAGTCCCTCACCGTCGGAGCGGCCCGGCGGGTTGTCGCCGGTGAGCAGGGTGGTGATCAGGGTGTGGCAGAACAGCGCTCGGCGGGTGAGCAGGTCCGGGTCGTGGCGGGCGTGGACGGGCAGGTCGAGCGGGTTGAGGGTGACGCCGGGTGCGCCGAGGGGCAGGTAGGTGCCGCGGACGGCGGCGGCCAGCGGCGCGTACTCGTCTTCCGGGTCGACGACGGCGACCTCGACGCCCTGGTAGAGGGAACGCAGGACGTCGAGTTTGGTCAGGTAGGACTTGCCGGCGCCGCTTTGGGCGAGGGTGACCGAGTTGTAGTTCGGCTGCGCCCAGCGGTCGTGCGCGACGAGGCCGGCGGAGCGCAGGTTCGTGCCGTAGACGACCGGACCAGCCCCGGGCCGGTGCGGGTCGGGCAGCGGCAGGTCGGGGGTGGAGAACGGGAACCCGGCCGCGAGCGCCGCGGTGTCCATCGTGCGGCGCAACCGCAACAGGTCCGACCCGAGCGGCAACGTGGACGCCCAGCCCACCAGGGTGCGGAAGGTGGTGGGCTGGACCGCGAGCAGCAGGCTGTGCGCCAGCGCCGTGACCCGCGCCTTCTCCTCCGCGAGTTCGTCGGCTCTGTCGGCGTAGACGGTGGCGTAGAGCGCGAGGGTGAACATCTTCGCCTCACCGCGGGCCAGCCGGCCGGCCAGATCGGCGGCGTCGAACGTCGCCGCGTCCACCAGCGGATCGGCGAGCCGGCCCGAGGCGCTGTCGGCCCGGCGGCCGGATTCGAGGCGGGCGAGCTGACGGCGCAGCCGGACCGCGGCGAGCGGCGGTGGGATCGGCTCCACGTGCAGCGCGACGTCGAGGCGGCCGGGGTAGGCCAGCAGTGGCTCGAGCCAGCCTGGGCCGACCTCGCGGGGGTAGCCGACGACCGCGACCGTCGCCGCGTACGCCCCACCGACCTCTACCTGCCGTGCCGCGACCCGCAGGCCCGGAGGAGTCCACAGCAGCGGCCCCGCACTCGACGCCCCGCCGCTCTGCCGACGCGGCCGGCGCCGCGGTGGGCGGCTCATCGCTCGACTCCGGGCATCGGGTCGGACAGGTCCTGCCACCAGTCCCTGGACGGCGAGGGTGGTGGGCCGCTGATCGGACCGGTGGCGGTGACGGTGTCCGGCGACGGTGGGCTGCCGGGCTGGGCGAGGCCGGCGAGCAGCACGCTGACCGCCGCCGCATCCAGCACCCGCACCGTCACCCCAGCCAGACCCAGCAGCGCAGCTGCCTCCTCCAGCCGACGCAGCGCCCGCCCGGCCGCGGCCTCCACCCCGCCCCGGCCCCGAACGCCGGCCGGGAGGGGTTCACGGGCGGTGAGCAGGATCTGCCGGGCCAGCAGCGTGCGCCCGGCAGCCAGCTCGTCGAGGAAGTTGGCATGGTCGACGGCGGCGGCGGCCAGGGCCGGATCGGGCAGGATCCGTGCCTGGTCGCGTAGCCGGGTGATGTGGGGGGCGAGGCGGACCGGCGTGGCGCGGATGGTGATCTGAAGCGGGCCGGCCAGGGCGTTGAGCGTCCGGGCGAACGCGGTCGCCTTCGCCGCCCGCTCCGCGACCGACCCCAGCGTCAGGTTCACCCCGTCGACCTCGGCGAGGACCGCGACCCCGTCCGCGCCCAGGTCGAGGACCCCTGCCGCGTCCACGCTGGTCGCCAGCGGCCGGGCAGGCGCCGCAGCGCGGCGCGCGCTATCGACGTCGGGCAACCAGCCCGCCGCCGGCGCTTCACCGCCGACACTGCTGTCATCGGTGGCGGGGAGGTACAGCTTGGGTTCCCGGGCATAGGAGGCCGCAGCGGCCAGGTACCGGTCGGCAGGTAGCCCACCCCACCGGCCCAATGCCACCGCGATCCCCGCCCCGGCGACCGGCACGCACACCGCCGCGACCGCCGCCACCGGCAGGTACGGCGACAGCAACCAGAACAGGCAGACCGCCATCAGCACCGCCGGGGCGACCAGGGCGAGCTGGCGGACGGTAAGCCCGGCCAGCACCCGGTCCGCCACGTTGATATCGGCAGGGATACGTACCCGCGACCCGTCCACGCCGCCGGTAGGCGGCGAGGCCGAGAGGGATGTTGAAGGATCGACAGGGAAAGTCATCAAAGATCACCCACAGGGCAGGAGGGAAAGGAAACGAGATCGGCGACGCGGGACCGCGAGGCGGACCCACAGACGGTGAATGCGGAACCGGGGCGGCGAGATACGCCGTCAGGCAGCACCGAAGAGCGGCCGCCTGGCTTGGTGTCAGGCGACGGCGGCCATGGCCCGGCGGATCGTGCGGTACTGGACCATGGTCAGGACCGCGGAGCGGCCTCCGCCGGTGGAGCGCAGCACGAGTTGGAGCACCCAGCCCTGCAGGCGTACGGCCACGTAGAACAGCGCCACCGCGACCAGGGTGTTCAACAACCCGTCGGTACTCGGCAGCCATGTCGGCCGGCCGTCGGCCGACAGCAGGACCCGGGTGCCGAGCAGGAGCAGCATCGACTGGCCGATCTGGATCGCCAGGCAGCCCCCGAACATCCGCCACCACAACGCGGCCAGGCCCTCGGTCCACGGCAGGCCGTGCCAGATCAGCATCAACGGCCCGCCGACCGCCAACCCCATCATCACGATCATCCGGATGATCCAGCCGACGATCAGCGCCACCGCCAACGCGAGCACGCCGAACTCCAGTAAGACCAGGTAGATCGGGACGAACGCGCCGACGGCCAGGTTCGTGGTGAGCATGGTGGTGACTCCGTCGGCGGTGACCTGCTGGCCGACGATCGCCCGGGTCAGCGCGTTGGCCAAAGTGGTGCCCTGACTCATCGCCAGCAGGCTCAGATGGGCCACGCCGAAGCCGATCGCCATCCGGGGCGCGAACTCCCGGGCCATCGCCCGGCCATGGACCAGGTCCTCCCCCATCACCGCGACCCCGCCCACGGTCAGCACGAGCAGGAACAGGCTGTCCGCTATGACCAGGCTGGCGCCCCACAGCTCGCGGATCCGGTCCTGCCCGGTCACGTCCGGCGTGGACAACACCGTCTGGCCCATCAGGTGCAGCACTGGCTGCGCGGCGTCCTGCGCGACCCCCACCAGCCACCTGTTGACCGCATCACCGACCAGGCCGGCCACGTCACCGGCCCCCGGCAGCCAGCCGAAAAGGCGATCGAGAAAGCCGCCACCCCCCGATCCCGGCTTCGGCGACGGGCCCGGCTCGGTCGATGTCGGCGTCTGCGGGACCTGCGGCTCCGGCTCGCTACCCGGCACGGCCGGCGCAGGCGGGGCCGGCGCGGGCGTCGGCGCCCCCGAAGGCGAGGGCGAGGGTGCTGGCGTCGAGGTGGGCGCCGTGACCGCGCCCGCCGGCACCGAACCCACCACCCCGATGATCACCATGGTTAGTGCTGCGACGAGCAGAGCCAGCCGGGCCCAGCGGCGCCGGTCGCGCCTCCGCCCGCTGCGCCACCTATCCCGGATGAACTGCGCCAACCGTGTTGGGACCGTGCCCATCGCGCCTGCGGCGGTCGGCACCGGGGCACGGGCGGGGCGGGGAAGCCGGGCGGTGCGCATCAGCCACCGACCACGGAGCGCAGCGCCGCCAGGATCAGTGGTGCCAAAATCGCCAGCCCGTAGCCGACCGCGGCGTTACGAAACGCCCGCTTCGCCGCGTCGATCTCGCCCGGATCGCCGTTCGCGGTCGAATACCGCACCCCGCCGATCGTGAAGAACAACGTCGCGATCGCCGCGAGGAACCCCATCAGCCAGTTCCGCAGGTTCGTGATCACCTGGTGCAGGTCCGTGTCCCGTGGCGCCGGAGCCGGAGCCGGAGGCGGCGGTGGCGGTGGCGGGGCCACCGCCGACGCCCAGGCCAGATCCGTGAAGATGACCCAGAACTCGACCGCCGAGACCACCAGCAGCGCCACCACCGCGATCAGGCCGCGGATCCGCCACGCCCGCCGCGACAAGGGCTCGCCGTCCCACGGCGCGGGGCCCGAACCCGCCGCCGCGATCAGCACCGTGCACGCCGCCAACGCGGCGGCGACCAGCGGGCGGCCCGCGACCAGCCACCACAACGCCACCCCCGGCCGATCCGCCGCCTGCTCGACCCCGATCACCATCCACACCCCACCGACCAGGCCGATCACCACGCCGAACCAGCCACCGGCCAGCCACCACCCCGCCAGCCGACGACCGAACCTGCGCAGCAGCCCCATCACCGCGCCGTTCGTGGGATGGAGATCCGCCGGGTCGGCGAGCTGCGGGGCGGGGGCTGCTTCCCTGGCGATGGGGATGAGCCGGGGCCAGGTGCTGTCCGACGAATCAGCCTCGAACTCGCCGGGTCCCGGGCCGCCCTGAACGCCACCCTCGGCTGGTCGGGGGCCATGCGCGGCCGGTAGGCCCTCCAACCTGGCCGGCAGCTGATCACCGAGGCGGCCGGCCGATCCGGCCTCGATCTCGCCCCCCGACCCCAGCGGCGGCGCCGGTAGCGCTCCTCCCGCATCGTGCGACCGAGGATGCGCGTTCTCCTGCGATCGCCGGTCCCTGTCCTCGCCCGGATCCCGCCCGGTCGGCGCGCTCATCGGAGCAGGCCCTTCGGGGCGAACCGGCCCTCGATGATCGCCTGGGCGAGCCGGCTCTCGGCCTTGGCCCGCCATACCGCCAACTCCTCAGCCGCATCTGGGTCCACCCCGGCCAGCGACCGGCCCTCCAGCCGGGTCTCGACGAGCAGCCGCTGCTCCACCTCGGTCACAAGCCCCGCCCGCTGCGCCTGGTCGAGGACCCGGCGCGGCCCGGGCCACCACGGCGACGGCGGGATCGCCGCCACCACCGGCAGCCACACCCCAAATCCCAGCTGCGCGGCGTCCTGGGCGGCCAGGGCCAGCCCGGCCCGCAGCCCCGCCCACAGCAGGGGCGCCTCCCGGGTCGGTAGCGACGTCCGGCGGGCCTGGGCGACGAACCCGGTCAGTACCTCACCCTCCGTATCCGCCCGCTCGACGGCGGGAGTGGTCAGTACGGCCGCGATATGCCGCAGCGGCGCGACCGCGAGCCCGGCCGCGCCGATCAGCCACGCCGGCTCGTCCCGCTCGGAAAGCACCGCGTTCCAGACCGCGTCGCGCGCCCGGACGGGCAGCGCGGGCTGGGAGAGAAGCACCCGCAGCTCGCGTAGGCCCACCTGCCGCTGCGGCAGGGCGGCGTGCACCGCCCGGCCGTCCAGCGACAATCCCGGTGGCGTCTCGGTCAGGCAAAGGAACGACTTCTCGGCGGTATCCAACGCTGAGCTGTCACCGGTCTCCGTCGTCATCACACAACGTCCCATCCGTGTGGGGAACACTGACGGGACCCAGAAAGCCACACCCCATCTGAAGGTGATCTCAACCCACAGCCGAATCTGTCGGGACCAGCGGTTTCAGGCAGCACACGTCGCGACTTTCAGATCACATTCAGATGACCTTCAGATCACGGCCGGACTGCACCATTTCATCGGCGCAAAGGGCGGAGGTGGCGGTTCAGATCACCTTCAGACAGCCCGTGCTGCAATACGCGGTGCATGCACCCAGGCGGCGCCTGCGCACGCCCACCCTTTCCTGTCGTTCGGATTCGGGTTCGCGACGCTCGGCGTTCCGCCGCCCCTCTTGGGAGCGTTGTTCCCCTTGCCAGCACAGCACTGGGCCGAGCTCGGCGACCCCGCCCGTCTCGTGCCCCTCACCGTCTGGACCACCCCCACCCCCACCCAGCCCGGGCTGTTGCCGCCGGCGGCGGCGGCCAGAGCTATCGCGACCTTCACCAGTTCCGAGGACCTCGTCCTCACCGTCGGCGGGCCTGCCGGGCTCGCCGACGCCGCGAGCTATCTGCAGCGCCGCCACCATGCCCTCGACACCGCGGAGACGACCTCCCGGACCGGGTGGAGCGGCCCGGCAGGGCTGGTCATCGACCACCCGACCCCGACCCCGACCGCGCCGACGACGCTCCTGCCACGGTTCGTCGGCCTCGCCGCACAGCTGCGGCCCGGCGGGTTCCTGCTCACCGTCCACCCACCGGCCAGCGGGCCGCTCGACCCACTCGCCGCGACGATCGCCGCCGCCCGGGCAGCCGGGCTGCGCTACCTACAGCACATCGTCGCCCTCACCACCCCGATCAGCAGCGGCGCGCTCACACCCCCGCCCGCCAGCCGCACCACCGCCGGTCAGTTCCTCACGGCCGTTCATGTCGACCTTGCGGTCTTCACCACCCCGGGAGGCCACCGTGCCTGAGCCAATCGTGCCCTCACCGCTGACGGTCTGGCCCGTCTCCCAGCACCATCCCCGCGTCCAGCGCAAGGACCGGTACACCCCCGCGTCCACCGCCCACCCGGCGAAGATGCTGCCCGCGCTCGCCGCCCGGCTCATCGCCACGTTCACCCGGCCGGGCGACCTGGTCCTCGACCCGATGTGCGGCATCGGCACCACGTTGGTCGAGGCCATCCACCTCGGCCGCCACGGCCTCGGCATCGAATACGAACCCCGCTGGGCAACTGTCGCCCGCGCCAACATCACCCACGCGGCAAGCCAAGGCGCCACCGGAACCGCCACCGTGCTCACCGGCGACGCCCGCGACCTATCCACTCTCGCCACCCAGTTTCCCGCCGTACACGGCCGACCCGCCACGGGAAACATCGCACTGGTACTCACCAGCCCGCCATACGGGAAAGCCACCCACGGGCAGGTCGACGCCCACCGCGACAACGGCGTCCACAAACGCGACTACCACTACGGCCAGCCCCGCCGCGGAAACCTCGCCCACAGCGACCTACCCGAACTGCTCACCGGATTCAGCACCATTCTCACCGCCACCGCCGCCCTCCTACGCCCCGACGGACTCGTCGCCGTCACCGTGCGCCCCTACCGCCACGACGGCGAACTCATCGACCTCCCCGGCGCCATCACCGAACGGGCACCCGCCAGCGGACTGGTACGCGCCGGCCGCGCCGAAGCCCTCCTCGCCGGCCTCCGCGACACCGGACTCGTGCCCCGCACCACCTTCTTCGCGCTGCACAACGCCCGCACCGCCTGGCAGACCGGACGGCCTCTACACGTCTTGGCGCACGAGGACGTCCTCCTCCTAACGCTCGCTCCTCGGCCCGACGGGCGGGCCGAGGAGTCCTTCGACCGCCGGCCGGATCCTGTCTGAACCGCCGCTGGCCTGGACATTCAGATAGCAGCCCGGCCGTATCGCTATCTGAAGGTCATCTGAATGAGGTTGCACCCACAACCATATTCAGATCACTTTCAGATCATCTTCAGGCAGGCGGCCTCCGCGCCAGCCCGGCGGCGGCCACGTCCCTGGGGCGCGTGGGCCGGCCTGGCCGGCCCACGCCGCCCGGCGCGCCCCGGGCACGACCGCGCCCTGGCGCGGGTTGGGCCGCCCGCGTCCCAGCGACCCCCTGGCACGGCCCGACCCTGCGCCGGCCGTGCGTCCCCGCTCGCAGGTATGGAGCGCCATGAAGCCCTGGACGGTCGCCGACATCCGCGCCCTCGGCGTCACCACCGACCTCGTCACCGCCGGCGAAATCCTCGGCATCGGCCGCAGCAAAAGCTACGAACTCGCCCGCCGAAACGAATTCCCCGTCCCGATGCTGCGCATCGCCGGCCGCTACCGAATCCTGACCGCCAACCTCATCACCTTCCTGCACATCGACGAGAAGACCGACCCGACCGCTTGACAGCAAAAACGCGGCGAGCGTAAATCGGCGCCGGAAACACCAATTACCCGCCCGATTTTCCGACCGGCGGGAAACACCTTCACACCTAGAAATGGTGAGACGTATGGATGGGACTATTTACAAGCGGTGCGGCTGCCGCGACGCGGGCGGCCGCCAGCTCGGCAACCGGTGCCCGAAGCTACGCCGCAAGGGCGGCGCCTGGCGCTCGGACCACGGGGCCTGGGTCTACCAGGTCGACCTGCCCCCGTCGGCTGACGGCCGCCGCCAGCTCGCCCGCCGGGGCGGCCTGACCAGCCAGACCGCAGCCGAAGCCGAGATCGGCCGCATCCGTGACCTGATCGCCGTCGCGGATGCCGACGACACCGCCACCCGGCTGCGGATCGCCGACCTCATCCTGGAAACCCTGCGCGCGAACCAGCCGCTGCCGGAGGTGGAGGACATCCGGCGCCGCTACCAGCGGCGCGCGGACCTCAACCCGACGATCACCGTCGCCGACTGGCTCGCCACCTGGCTGTCCGGCCGCCGCAAGATCGGCACCTCGACGGCCGCTGGGTATGCGGCGAACATCCGCCTGCACCTGAACCCCGCGATCGGCCACCTACGTCTGGACCGGCTCACCGTCGCCCACCTCGACGACATGTTCGACGCCATCGACACCCGCAACGACACCATCGGACGCATCCGCGCCACCGGCACCCCCGAGCAGAAGAAGGAACTCGCCGGACGGCGGATCATCGGGGCGGCGTCCAAGCAGCGGATCCGCGCCACCCTGCGCGCCGCGCTCAACCACGCGATCCGCGTCGGCCTGCTCACCCACAACCCCGCCTCCTACGTCGAACTGCCCTCCGGGAAACGACCCAAGGCGTTGCTGTGGACCGACGAACGGGTCACCCGCTGGCAGACCACCGGCGACATCCCGTCGCCGGTCATGGTCTGGACGCCCACCCAGATCGGAACGTTCCTCGACCACGCCGACACCGACGACCTATACGCCCTGTTCCACCTCATCGCCCACCGGGGCCTGCGGCGCGGTGAGGGATGCGGCCTGCACTGGGCCGACCTCGACCTGGCCCACGCCTCCCTGACCGTGCGCTGGCAGATCGTCCAGGAAGGCCCCGCCACCCACCTCCGCAAACCCAAGTCCGACGCGGGCGACCGGCAAATCCCCCTGGACGCCGGCACCGTCCGCGCGCTACGCGAGCACCGCACCCACCAGAACGCCCGCCGCCTCGAAGCCGGACCCAGCTGGCCCGACACCGGCCTCGTCTTCGTCGACGACACCGGCACATCCCTCAACCCCGACCACGTCTCCGACCGCTTCCGCGCGCTGCAGGCCGAAGCCGGGCTGCCACCGATCCGGCTCCACGACCTCCGACACGCCGCCGCCACCCTCGCACTCGCCGCCGGAGCCGACCTGAAGACCGTCCAGGAACTGCTCGGCCACTCCTCGATCACCATCACCGCCGACACCTACACCCACGTCCTGCCCGAACTCGCCCGCGAAATCGCCGAAAACGTCGCCCGCCTCATCCCCCGCACCCCACGACCCGGCCAAGCGTCCTAACCTCCCAGCCGGCCCGGCCCGCCCCGTACCAGCGCCCGGTCCCGCACGGGCGGCGACACGGCCCACCACCACACACGGCCGGACCCGGCGTACAAACGGAAAACACCCGGCCGGCCCGATATTTGACAGACTCGAAAAAGACCCGCCGGAAAGAGTTTCGTTCAATTTCCGAAGGACGCTTGACCGCGAAATAGACGGTGTTTACCGTACGAACACCCGGCCTATCGGCCGGACAAAGAACCCACACCCTTGAAGGGGTTTTTCCATGCCCACGGAAAGGCTGGTCGTGATAGTCACGGCCAAAGACGAGGACAATCCCGAACCCGCAACCGTCGACTACTACCCCGACGGCTGCCCCGAACCCAACCCCGACACCCCCGACGACTACGACCAGCCGCACCAGACAACCGTCTGCCCCGCCTGCCTCGACGAATGGAAAACCGGCTACCACCTCAGCCAGCGGGCGCTGTACGCCAGCCCCGACCCCGTCGGCACACCACCAACACCGACAAGCTGAACCACCCGCCACCGGGGCCGCCACAGCCCCGGGGGCGGGGTGGGACAACCCGCCAATGAGGCACCCACCGGGGCGCGGCCCGACACCGGGCCGCGCCCCGGCCCCGCTTCCACACCCGCACCCCGACGGCCAACACCCGGCGGATGCCTACCGTGCCACCCAATCGGTAGGACCCCGAGGCCGGCGTTACCCACGCCCGCGACGGGGCCGCCACGGCCCTCAGCCGCCCCGGACACCCCCGAACACCCACCACCCGCACCGTGCCCCCGCGAGACGGGTCTCGGCCGCGAGTCCATACCGGCACCCATCCCCCTCGATGCCACCCGGGCTGGGCGTAGGTGTCGACTACAGGCCCGTCACGTTGTCAATTGCGACTTAACCTTCAGACACGACCCGTTTACTGTCACTAAATGAACACTTAAGGTTACCAGACTTGCTGTCCGGTGATGCGCCTCCGGCGCCCGCCATAGGTTCCCCTGACGATCTTCCATTTCCGAGTGGACCTTCCACTTGCCGGCAATTGGAAGCCGCCGCCGGGAAGATCCCCGCGCGTGCGGGGACGACGCGATGTAGACGTACGCCCGCAGGTAGACCGTGGGAAGATCCCCGCGCGTGCGGGGACGACTGGTATTCCTCCCCGACCCAGTGGTCTGGGAGGGGAAGATCCCCGCGCGTGCGGGGACGACTAGGGGACGACGCCGAGCGTCTTCGCGTAGGCGGGAAGATCCCCGCGCGTGCGGGGACGACGCGCGTATGAGCCCTGCGGTGTCCACAGCGGCCGGGAGATCCCCGCGCGTGCGGGGACGACACCTGCCCGCCCGCGCCGCCGGCCCTGACGGTGGGAAGATCGCCGCGCGTGCGGGGACGACCAGGACGACCTGACAACGATGCCCCCGGGCGAGGGAAGATCCCCGCGCGTGCGGGGACGACGCCTGGTACGAGCCGATCCAGATCTCGGTCTGGGGAAGATCCCCGCGCGTGCGGGGACGACCGAGCTGGAGCCGATGGACGACGACCTGCTCGGGGAAGATCCCCGCGCGTGCGGGGACGACCCGTTCGGGTAGGGCGCGGGAGCGGCGGACTCGGGAAGATCCCCGCGCGTGCGGGGACGACCCTGGAGGACGGTGGCTACGACTACACGCTGCTGGAAGATCCCCGCGCGTGCGGGGACGACCGCTCACCAAGTCACCTCGGCGCCGTCAAGAAGAGAAGATCCCCGCGCGTGCGGGGACGACATCTCCAGCGTGATGTCTTCGGTCCCGCCGCGCGGAAGATCCCCGCGCGTGCGGGGACGACACAGTTCAGGAGCTGGCCCTGCGGCGGCCCTACGGAAGATCCCCGCGCGTGCGGGGACGACGTCACCCGGGACGCGGCCGGCAGGCAGGAGCTCGGAAGATCCCCGCGCGTGCGGGGACGACGAGATGCTTGACAGCCCGCGCGGCCCGGATGACGGAAGATCCCCGCGCGTGCGGGGACGACGTCGGCCAGCTACCCGGGGGCCACTCGATCCCGGGAAGATCCCCGCGCGTGCGGGGACGACCCAGATCGGAACCAACCACAACGACGTCAAGCAGGAAGATCCCCGCGCGTGCGGGGACGACAACGACCCCGCGTCGTGGGCCCGCGCCGTGCAGGGAAGATCCCCGCGCGTGCGGGGACGACTTCGTCCCGCGATCGCCCCGCGGGTCCGACGGCGGAAGATCCCCGCGCGTGCGGGGACGACTGCAGGAACTCCGCTGCGACCTGGTTGACCGACGGAAGATCCCCGCGCGTGCGGGGACGACGCGCCGGTATCCAGGATCAGCGCGTGGACGACCGGAAGATCCCCGCGCGTGCGGGGACGACGTGTGGGGGCGTTTTCCGTTACCCCGTAGGGGAGGAAGATCCCCGCGCGTGCGGGGACGACGTGATCGGCGCTCACCAGCTCGCGCTGTCGCTGGGAAGATCCCCGCGCGTGCGGGGACGACGCCGTGTTCGCCGCGTTCGGCGCCGCGCTGAACGGAAGATCCCCGCGCGTGCGGGGACGACGACAGCCAGCGCGACGATCGCGAGCACGATCAGGGAAGATCCCCGCGCGTGCGGGGACGACGCCGTCGCCACCGCCTGCGCCGCGGCCCAGATGGGAAGATCCCCGCGCGTGCGGGGACGACCTATGGGAAGCCGGCATGATCGACCCGGCCACGGGAAGATCCCCGCGCGTGCGGGGACGACATCGTGGTGCGCCCCTCGCGGTGCGGTACGGCGGGAAGATCCCCGCGCGTGCGGGGACGACAGCATCCACAGCCTGTGGACGACGGTGTGGCACGGAAGATCCCCGCGCGTGCGGGGACGACGTCTCTACGTCCGCGGCGTGCGCCGCATCGTCGGGAAGATCCCCGCGCGTGCGGGGACGACCAGGCTCTCGCCGTGCAGCGCGCCGCGCTGGCCGGAAGAGCCCCGCGCGTGCGGGGACGACAAGACAGACTCGCCAAGACGCGTGGCGTGCCGCGGAAGATCCCCGCGCGTGCGGGGACGACGTTGACGACCGTGGCGAGACCGGCTGGAAGTCGGGAAGATCCCCGCGCGTGCGGGGACGACTGCGTCTCGGTGGCCGTCGTCGACTCCGGCGAGGGAAGATCCCCGCGCGTGCGGGGACGACCATCTGCTGATCTACACGCTGGGTGGGAACGACGGAAGATCCCCGCGCGTGCGGGGACGACCCCCG
The DNA here is from genome assembly GCF_000235425.2 of Pseudofrankia saprophytica. Lineage (NCBI taxonomy): Bacteria > Bacillati > Actinomycetota > Actinomycetes > Frankiales > Frankiaceae > Pseudofrankia > Pseudofrankia saprophytica. The sequence continues at coordinate 1,964,265 of NZ_KI912266.1, read as the reverse complement.
GCCGTCCCGACGCGTGGGCACGTACCGCGGAAGATCCCCGCGCGTGCGGGGACGACGCGCTCGACATGCTCGGCGGTGACCGTGTCCAAGGAAGATCCCCGCGCGTGCGGGGACGACGATCCGGTCGGGGGAGTCGCGCCCGTGCTGTCAGGAAGATCCCCGCGCGTGCGGGGACGACTGAGTCCGGCGCTCCGGTCGGGTGCCGTTCGGGGGAAGATCCCCGCGCGTGCGGGGACGACAGGGCCAGCGGCAGGGAGATAGACCCGGAGGACGGAAGATCCCCGCGCGTGCGGGGACGACGCCTCGCCCCAGCCGTCGCCGTCATCGACCGTGGGAAGATCCCCGCGCGTGCGGGGACGACGCCTCGCCCCAGCCGTCGCCGTCATCGACCGTGGGAAGATCCCCGCGCGTGCGGGGACGACGCCTCGCCCCAGCCGTCGCCGTCATCGACCGTGGGAAGATCCCCGCGCGTGCGGGGACGACCCCTTCTGGGTTTCGACCCTCGCCGTGTTGGTCGGAAGATCCCCGCGCGTGCGGGGACGACATCCGCTCCCGCAGTCGGTACCGGCGGTCGACCGGAAGATCCCCGCGCGTGCGGGGACGACAACGGCATCGCCACGTTTAGCCCGCTCGCGATGGGAAGATCCCCGCGCGTGCGGGGACGACGCGGCGACCGAATGCCGGATCGTCTGTTTCGCGGGAAGATCCCCGCGCGTGCGGGGACGACCCTGACACCTAGGTAAGAATGAATTCGATGGAGGGAAGATCCCCGCGCGTGCGGGGACGACCTGCGCGGCGCGGTCCATCGCGTCGCGCGCCCGGGAAGATCCCCGCGCGTGCGGGGACGACATCCTGCGAGCCCTGCCGCCAGGGCCCGCGTGGGGAAGATCCCCGCGCGTGCGGGGACGACCGGATCGCTGACGCGGATCGTCCCAAGATCGACGGAAGATCCCCGCGCGTGCGGGGACGACGTCATCATCGCGCAGAGGCCGGATATCCCGTCGGGAAGATCCCCGCGCGTGCGGGGACGACCATGGCGGCCACCTCGGCGGCGGCGCGGGTCCGGGAAGATCCCCGCGCGTGCGGGGACGACTCCACCACGGGAGCTGGACCTCCCGCCAGTCGGGGAAGATCCCCGCGCGTGCGGGGACGACTCCGTCCGCGCCTGCCGCACGTCGCCGTCGCCGGGAAGATCCCCGCGCGTGCGGGGACGACTCCACCACGGGAGCTGGACCTCCCGCCAGTCGGGGAAGATCCCCGCGCGTGCGGGGACGACTCCGTCCGCGCCTGCCGCACGTCGCCGTCGCCGGGAAGATCCCCGCGCGTGCGGGGACGACCCCGACCGCACGACGGCCGAGTACGTCACGGCGGGAAGATCCCCGCGCGTGCGGGGACGACTCCGGCGCCGTCGTGCGCGTGCCGTAGACGTGGGGAAGATCCCCGCGCGTGCGGGGACGACTATGGCGAGATCACCATGTAGCCGGCGGTGCCCGGAAGATCCCCGCGCGTGCGGGGACGACGTGCCCGATCCGGCGCCGCCGCCGGTGCTGACGGGAAGATCCCCGCGCGTGCGGGGACGACATAGGTGGGGTTGGTGGGGCGGGCGCGCTGGGAGGAAGATCCCCGCGCGTGCGGGGACGACGTCGACATCGGCGTGGTGACGATGTCGAACTCGGGAAGATCCCCGCGCGTGCGGGGACGACTTCTTCACGTCGATCTATCCGAACGTCGGCTACGGAAGATCCCCGCGCGTGCGGGGACGACCACAGCACGACCGCCGGCAGGGGCTCGCCCGTCGGAAGATCCCCGCGCGTGCGGGGACGACCTCTGCCTGGTCACGTGGGACCGTACCCGCGAAGGAAGATCCCCGCGCGTGCGGGGACGACGTGCGCGCCCGTTCCGACCCGTCGATAGTCGGGGGAAGATCCCCGCGCGTGCGGGGACGACCGCCGCGCCGTCGACCCCGGTGAGGTCCACATCGGAAGATCCCCGCGCGTGCGGGGACGACCCCACCTGGGCCAATGCAACGCCTGCGACGAGCGGAAGATCCCCGCGCGTGCGGGGACGACCGGGTCCCACGTCGCGATGTGGGAAGCGATCCGGGAAGATCCCCGCGCGTGCGGGGACGACTGCCGCTACGACGTCGAGTCAGTGATGGGCTCGGGAAGATCCCCGCGCGTGCGGGGACGACGTCGCCGAGCGGGACGCCGAGGGCGTCGGCGACGGAAGATCCCCGCGCGTGCGGGGACGACCGCGTGAACGGGGTGACCTGACATGCCGATCCCGGAAGATCCCCGCGCGTGCGGGGACGACCGGCCCCCGCCGCGACGCCGGAGCGATCACCACGGAAGATCCCCGCGCGTGCGGGGACGACCTGCCGGATACCTTCATGAACGGTGAGGTGGGTGGAAGATCCCCGCGCGTGCGGGGACGACTCCCCGGGCGGCCTCGAGGGCGATGCGCTGGGCGGAAGATCCCCGCGCGTGCGGGGACGACTCGTTCGCGGAGAGCATCGCGGCGCGCAAGGGGGGAAGATCCCCGCGCGTGCGGGGACGACAGCAGGTTGCCGGCCGGGCCAGGCCAGATGAAGGAAGATCCCCGCGCGTGCGGGGACGACGTCATACCGCTGGCCAGCGCTGCGGCGCGCAACGGAAGATCCCCGCGCGTGCGGGGACGACATCCGCGTTATCAAGGTCCTGGTCGGGTTCGGAGGAAGATCCCCGCGCGTGCGGGGACGACTAGTCCTCGGTCACCGCAACAGTAGCAACGGCAGGAAGATCCCCGCGCGTGCGGGGACGACTACTTCACTCCGCTGCCGCTGGATATCGGAGAGGGAAGATCCCCGCGCGTGCGGGGACGACCCAGCCCGGACCGGCACCCGCGTGAACAGGATCGGAAGATCCCCGCGCGTGCGGGGACGACCGCGCGGGACACGCCGCGCGCCCGGCCTCGCCGGGAAGATCCCCGCGCGTGCGGGGACGACCTTTGCCTGGTCGATTGGGACCGGACGCGAGAAGGAAGATCCCCGCGCGTGCGGGGACGACGCTTTCGGGGTCGCCCGTCCGGCTGGATATCCGGGAAGATCCCCGCGCGTGCGGGGACGACACCCCGCACGACCGGGCGTTTTTCAGCGCAACGGGAAGATCCCCGCGCGTGCGGGGACGACCTAGCCGCTCGATTGCGTCCGATTACCAGAGACGGAAGATCCCCGCGCGTGCGGGGACGACCTCGTCCGCAAGCCGGTAGGTGATCTGTTGCACGGAAGATCCCCGCGCGTGCGGGGACGACGAATGGCGCCGGTCTAAGCGGCACCCGGACTACGGAAGATCCCCGCGCGTGCGGGGACGACTCCGCCAGGATGACCTTCACTGTGAGTTCCGGCGGAAGATCCCCGCGCGTGCGGGGACGACTGGACGGGCAGGCGCTGCTCGCAGGTGTCGATCGGAAGATCCCCGCGCGTGCGGGGACGACGCCGTGGCCGTGGCCGGCCGGCGCGCGGACGGGGGAAGATCCCCGCGCGTGCGGGGACGACATCACCGGCACGGTGGTCGACCGCCCGCTGTGGGGAAGATCCCCGCGCGTGCGGGGACGACCTGACTGCGCTGCGTAACGCCATCAGCGCTGCGGGAAGATCCCCGCGCGTGCGGGGACGACTCCGCGTCGGCGGTCATCGTGAAGAAGTCGGGGGGAAGATCCCCGCGCGTGCGGGGACGACCCGATGTTGCTGGGCAGCCTCATCACGACGGCGGGAAGATCCCCGCGCGTGCGGGGACGACCGTTTGCGTTCACATACGACGTGACGAAGATCCGGAAGATCCCCGCGCGTGCGGGGACGACGCTTGCTGAGCTGGGGTTTTAGTGGCGGGGGCGGGCGAACAGTATTAGTCCGTCGTAGTCGATGGGTTCGCCGCGGTCGCGGCCGGCGGTGCGGACTGCCCATTTCTGTTCGTTGTTCGCTGGTTCGATCATGATGGCTTGGCCGTCTCCTACTCGGTCGGCGAGGAGGGCCCAGAGGCGGTCGCGGACGCGAGCGCTGGGGTTGCCGACGAAGACGCCGGCGGCGACTTCGATCATCCAGCGGGTGAGGTGGCCGCGGAGTCCTTGGGCAGTGGCGATGAGGACGACGACGGTCACCAGGGTGGTGGCTGTTCGTCGAGGTCGGGTCCGGTGACGCCGACGATGGTGTTCTCGGCGGGGAGGTCCGCGAGGTCGGCTGCCCAGTTGACGCCGCCGGCTACGGCGCCGTCGAACTCGTCCCAGAGGTGGAGCGAGTCCTGGTCTGGAAAGTCGGCTTCGTCGCCGAGGAGCAGGGTCTTGATGTCGCGGATGATGCGGGCCATCAGGTGACCGTCGGCGACTCGGTCGCGGAAGGCGGTGCGGATGGCGCGTTCGTCGGTCTGGCCTCGGGCGGCGAGGTCGAACGCGAGCGGGATGGTGTATTCGGCTTTGTAGAGGTCGGCGATGTCGAGGACGAAGGAGGTGGCGCCGCCGGTGTGGACGAAGCCGAGGGCTGGGCTGGCGCCGATGCCGACGATCGCGGCGTGGCAGATGCCGTAGAGGCAGCTGTGCCCGGCTGAGAGCAGCCGGTTGATGTCGTCGCCGGCGGCGAACGGCTCGCCGGGTTTGTAGTCGCGGCGGGTCCAGTCGACGCCCGTGCGTTTCGCATGCTCGCGGTAGATCTTTTTGACGCGGGCGCCTTCTCTGCCGCGTAGTTGCTGCATGGTGGCGTCGCTGACGTCGTCGTCGGGGAAGCGCATCCCGTACATGTGCCGTGCGACGGCGAGGCGTTCTTTGGTGCGGGTGACGAGGTAGGCCTGGCGCATGAGCAGGCCGGCGCCGCGGCTGGGGCCGAGGCCTGCGGCATACATCCGTACCCCTCGCTCCCCGACCCAGCACACGGCGGTCCCGGAGTCGGCGAGGAGGCGCACGGCGCCGCTGGTGATGCGGGTGCCGGGGCCGAGCAAGAGGGTGGCGACGAACGCCGCCGGGACGCGGACCGTGCGTTCCTTGTTCACGAGAACGACGGCGTTGTCGGCCCGGTCGACGTGGCATTTCTCGACGTAGAGGCTCGAGATCCGGTCCTCGATGCGGTGCAGATCCTGCGGGTCGGACAGCCACCACATGTCAGCCGCCTCCGGCGAGCGGCGCGAGGGTGAGCAGGCCGCAGCCGTAGGCTTTGCCGGCACCGACGCCGGCGAGCAGTGTCCGGCGGGCCAGCTCGGAGTCGGTGATGCGAACGGCGCCGTCGAACGTCGCGGTGTTCAGGACGACCCGGCGGGTCTGGGCGTCCGCGTCATGGCCGTTCTTGAAGAAGATGAGCCGGTCGCGTGCGGACAGCTGGACCATAGGGATCGTGCCGTCCCCGCCGTCCGGGGTCGTGAGCAGGGTGAAGCCCCAGCGGTCGAGGCGGCTGGTGAGCCAGTCGAGCTGGTGGGCCGCGGTGCGGTGCGCGACGCGTACGCCACGGGGCCGGGGGGCGGCCAGGCGTTCCTTCTGCCTGGCCGTTGGACTCGCGGGGTTGCGGGTCGCGGAGACCGGATTGGCGCGTAGGCGGAAGCCGAACTCGCGGCCGGCCTGGATGCGGTCGAGTAGCGGCTGATAATCACGAACGAGAGCCTGGGGGTCCTCGGCGTTGGTCCAGCCGGCCTGTTCGATGACGTGATCCCAGGACGGGCGGGAGTCGGTGAGCACGAGCAGCTCGGCTCGGTGGTTACGTGGATCGGCGCGGTCGATCGGGGTGTCGAGCCGCCAGAGGACGCGTTCGGTGACGGGGTGGCGGGCGATGGAGCCGAGGACGGCCGCGTGCATCGCCTCGGGACTGCGGATCAGTTTCTGGGCGCCCTGGCGCAGCGGGTGGAGCCAGACTCGGGACAGGTAGGGCATCGGTCACCATCCGAGAAGAGCGAAGGGGTCGTGGCTGCCCGCGCCGCCACCGTCACCGGCCGGCCCGTAGGGCGGCGAGGACGAGAGGTGGACCCAGTCCTGGCGGACGCGGCGGCTGGTGAACGACCGGGACAGCGGGTCGAAGGTGCTGGGAAGGTCCATCCGGACGTCGTCACCCCTGGGGTCATCGAGAGTGACGGGCAGGGCGATGCCATTCGGCCGGGCAGGGCGACGGTCGGACTTCTCCTTGTGGCTGGGGGTGGCCTGCCAGGGCACCTCGCGCAGGACCTCGTCAACCGCGCCGGGCCATGTCACCGCGTCAGGCTTCTCGCGGCGGTTGGGAGGCAGGAGAAGCGGCTGGGTGGGTGGGCAGGCACGGCGGCCGAGGGCGAGCGGGAAGGCAGGGTTGCGCAGCGCGTCGGCAAGGGCGGCCAACAATGGATCGGGCGCGCCGACGGCAGCGACGAAAACGGCGTCCTGCAGGTAGAACCGTTCGGTGACCCCCGTGTATTTCGCGGGGGATGTGGGCTTCTGGACGTGCTTGCCGGTCACCGCCGCCGACGGCAGCGGGCGGCCGCGATAGTCGCTGACGGTGTGGTAGTCGCGCAGCAGCGTGCCAGGCTGATCGGTGCGTACTCCGAGGACGAGGCCGAGAAGGTCCTCGATCGAGTCGGTGCGCCGCCGGCCCTGGGCAGCGGCGAGCAGGCCTATCAGGCCACTCTTGGTTGGTTCGGTGCCGGTGTCGCGGCGGTTGTACATGCTGGGCCCGGCCCAGGACTGCATCGGGCCGGCGAGGCGCAGCACCAGGCAGGAGCGGGGGGCGTCCACCGAGGCCGTCGACGATGAGGCGTTCACTGGGCGGCGTTCTTCAGCTGTTCGCGGGCGGCCGTGACGATCGTCGAGACCAGCGTGGTGAACGGGACCGCCGGGCCGAAGGCGGTGGTCAGTGTTTTCGCGTCCTGCTGGTCGTCCGGGGCGCGGTAGGTGGCGGCGGTGAGGGTCGGGGTGAGGCCCCACAGCTGGCCGACGTCGGTCATCTCCTTCGCGAGGCGCCGGGCGGACTCGTCGAGGACGCCCTGGCCGCGGACGGGCTTCTCGAAAGCGGAGACGAGGTTGACTGGCTGGTCTGCGCGGACCGCGACCGCGAGCAGGTTGGGGGGCGTGCGGTGCGCGAACGAGTTCTGATGCCCGGTCGGCATCGACGTCGCGAACGCGCTGAGGAAGACCTGCAGCGCCTCGACGGTCGCTTCCACGTCGCCCGCGAGGTTGTCGGCAAGTTGGTGCAGGCCGACGGTCGCGAACCGGTAGAGCGTCGCGGACTGGAACTCGACTGTACCGATCATCCCGGCGCCGGTCTCCTCCTTCGGGTTCTCGTCGTCCACGGCCGTGTAGTAGTCGAACTCGACATCCGCGGCGTGCGTCGACAGGGCGTGCGCGACCTGGGTGGCGGCGTCGACGTTCAGCGCGGGGATTTCCGCGACCATCCGGCCGAACAGCGCCACGTCGATCGGGTGACCACTGCCGAGGATCTTCCTGACCGGTAGGCCCTTGACCTCGGCGGCGAGGCTGGTGTCGTCGAATGCTGCGAGGCGCTCGGCGTCGTTCTCGACCAGGTCGACGAGCCGTTCGAGCTGCGGGCGGCCGAAGAACAGCAGGTAGGCGGTCTCGGTTGCCTTCTTGCCCGGTTTGATGCCGAGGGCCCCGGTCAGGACGCTGGTTGCAAGCCGGGTGCTCGCGTCCTGGTCGAGGCCGCAGCGGGCAGCGATCCGCTTCGCGTAAAGTTCGGAGATTTTCTTGGTGCGGGTCGCGAGCTGGGCCTCATCGACCTGATCGGCGAACGCGGTCCGCGTCGCGCGCTTCCACGCCTGGGAGGAGACGCGGGCACGCTTCGTCCCGCCGTAGACCGCCTGCTTCGGCGTTCCGGCGTCGTCACGGTTCAGGTTTGAGGGCGGGACGGTCTGCAGGATGTGAACGTCGATGTAGCAGCGCATAGGAGTGGCTCTCTTTCTTGTCCCGAAACAGGAAAAAGGTACGCGAGAACAGGGTGGGGTGGTTGTTCAAGACGGCGTGGGCGTCGCGCCGACGACGGGTGAAACGCCGAGAGAGTCCGGCGGTTGTGTGGTTAGATGGCCTTCTCTGTCTGGTCGCGTCCGGTGAAGTAGTCCCTGCCCCAGCGGCGGCGGACGGTGCTGATCTGCTCGGGGACCTGCCAGGCGACCAGGTCCTGGAACAGGCGGGTGTAGTCAAGGCCTTGCGGTATTCCCCGCAGCTGGCGGACCAGGCCACGGAGGTGGTATGAGGCCTCGTCCAGGGAGGTGGCGGTCGCCGCCGCGTTGAACCGCCGATCGACCGCGTCCACGCTGAACGTGCCGCTTTGGCGCAGCCTCAACAGCGCCCTGCCCAGGCCGACGCCAGGTCGGTGCATCGAATCTGAGATCGACTGCTGGTGAACGGCGTACAGGGTCAGCGCGGTGTGCTCTGCCTGGAGTTTTTCGGAGGCCCGGCCCGTTGCGGTGAGCATGCGGTAGAAGCCCCACATTTCCGGGACACTGCCCGCTTCCCGGCCCACCCCGCGGCGCAGCGCCGCCAGATCGGCGCCACTCCGTGGGTTGGCGCGGTTCGGACGTTCCCAGAAGAAGTCAGGCTGGGGTGGTTCCGCCTGCGCTGACGTCGGGGCCGGGGCGACGGACTCAGTGGTCATGGTGGTCTCCGGGATCGGGGTCAGAGTGCTGGCGCGGCGGCGGGTGCCGGAGCTGGGCTGGCGGATGCCTGGGCCGGGCCGGCGGGCGCTTGGGGCAGGCCAAGAATGTTGGTGAGGGACCGGGTGAACGACATCTCCGCGGTCGCGAGCCGCGGACCATACTGCTTGTCGGGATCGCGGCCCAGGAAAGCGCCAGGAGGGGCGTCTGAGAGCGCCGGTTCGGCGACTTCCCAGGCGAGTCGGCGGGCCGTGATCGTCCAGGCTTTCAACGCGTCGCGTGTCTTGTCAGGGTTGCGCGCGAGCCCGGTAAGCAGTCGGCGCACTGCCGGGGTGAGAGCGTGGACCAGCACGTCGCCGAGCCGTTGGCTCTTGTCCCAGGGCACCTTGGCGCCGCCGGCGGCAGCTCGCAGATCGTTGCCGAGCTGGTTCGCCGCGATCCTTAGTTGCTCGGCCTGGTCTGCGATGGTCAGGACGGTCTCCCGGACCTCCGAGACTCCGACCAGCGCGACCACAGGCAACGGGATCTCGTCGACCATGACGTCCTCGACGACGGCGGACTGGTTGCCGTACCGCACCCCGACGGTCAGTACCCGCAAGGGCAGGTTCTCTGGGACGAGGTCGTACACCTGCAGTCCCGCCAACTGCGTCAGCAACGCCGGTGCCGAGATGCCTTCCTTTGTCTGCACATTGGTCGCGAGCAACGCTTCCAACCCACGCCAGGCCGCACGCCCCGGCTGGTGTCGCACGGGCCGCAAGGGCGGCTCATCGGCTTTCGGCTTCTCCACCTGCTTCCAGGCCGTGTGTGGTTCCAAATCGTGGACCGCGCCGCGCAGACGATCACCCGCGGTGAGAACGACCTGGCGCACGACGAGCTCGCCCCCCTCGCTCACCTGCTCGGGGATGAGGCGGATCCGCCGGGACTGCCAGGTCAGCAGATCCAGAACGCCCTTCGCGGAACGTTCGAACCATGTGTCATCAGCGGGACTCTCCGCGTCCCACTGTGGTCGGTCATCAGACCCACGCGGCCGGATCTGCGCGTTGAGCATCAGGGTATGGAAGAGTTTCGCTCCCAGCGGGACCACCACCCCGAGCTGCCCGACCGGACCTGTCGGGTTGCCGGTCGTTTTCCCTGCCGATGCTCGCGGGTCGTTGGCCGCGCCGGACTTGATCGCTGCCGTGTCCCAACAATGCGCGGCCAGCAGTGCACGCGCTGCGGCCCCTGCCGACAGCGCCGGCGGGTTGTCCTCAGTGCGCGCGCTGAACAGCGGGACATTGTTGCCGGTGGCCAGCCGCGGTATCAGCAGAGACACTGGCTTCGTCTCGTCCTTCGCCGTCCGCAGTCCTGCTACCTGTGCGAACGGCTGCGTGTCGTCGAACAGGTCAAACCTGGCCCTGCGGTCCTCCAGATATTTGATGATCGGTCCGCTGTTGAACTCTCCGACGTGCCACCGTGCGGACCACTGCTCGTTGTCCACCGGCGCACCGAACGCATCCAGAACGATCGGCAGAAGAATCTGCCGGAAGACCGCGACTGCCTCGAGTGGATCGTCGAGGGCGAGCCCATCGAACTTGTGTGCTTCCACCAGCGCCGAGCGGATGCCGACCTCTACCCGGCGTCCTTCCCGAACCAGCGGTATCCAATGCTCATCAATGAGACTGAACGTGACCATCGCACCCCCGTCTTTCGCCGGCCCGACCTCGTCGTCGAGCACCACCTGATGTCTACTCGCCACCACCGACAGTTCTGCTCTTCAGCAAGGACCGTCGTTGCTTCTAAGCGACGTCCATCTCGTTCGTTGGCTCACGGCTCGCTCCCATCGTGTGCCTGGCCACGTCGTTCGCGGCGATGGTCGAGCCATCGCAGCCATAAGATCCGGCGATCTTTGGAGTCCTGCGGCGCCACCGCCTCGATAAAGCGGACGATTACGAAGGCGCTGGCGACGATGGCGATCACCGTTGGCGACGACTGTGTCGCGACCACGGCGGTCAACGCCGGCGCCCCGAGCACACTCGAGGAGCGCCTGTGCGTTCGCCTCGGAGGGTTCGCGTCCGGGATCCGTGTCCGTCGCGCGTGCTCATCGCCTGAGAGCTGCGATGCACTGAGATCTGGACGCACTATGCCCCCGGCTACGTAGCGTGACAAGTCGGCGTCACTCTACATGAACGGCCAATTAGGCTCTCTTACAGAGGCGACTCTCTCGACGATCAGTCGATCTGAGATACCGTGGCATGGTCCCAGCCCATCGCCGGGGTCATCCGTAGGCGCTCTTCGAGCACCGACACGGGCGTAAGCCGTCCCCGCCACAGCGGGGTTCAAGGAACCAGCCAACGCCACCTCAGCCCAAATCAGCGTCGAGGCAGCGCAGCCAGGCGGTCATCGGCCCGTCACTCGGAGGCCGAGGTCCTGGCGGTAGCTGAGGTGGTGGCCGCCGAGAACCGCGGTGAACTCGCCAGATGCCGGATCGGGGTCGACGGCCAGGGCTCGGCTGTGCCGGAGCCAGGGGTCGTGGTGGTTGTCGCGGTCGCGGCGGGTGCCCCACGCGTCCAGTGGCCTCAGCGCCAGCGCGGCAGCGGTGAGCTTCGGTCGTGTGGACGGGAGGCGGATCGTCGCGCCGACGACCTCCTCCAGGACGGCGTCGTCATGGGTCGGGACCTCGCCGTGCTGGCCGAGCCAGGTGCCGCCGAGAGTGCGGTAGCCGCCGCCTTGGGCGGGGCAGACGAGCACGACCTCGACGGACTCGTCGCCGTCGCGGACGACGGCGGCGACTCTTTCGTCAGTCGTGAGTGGGGCGGTCGACCGTTCGTGCAGGCCATCAAGCGTAGGCCGGCCGAGATCATGCTTGCCGGCGAGCAGAAACGCGCTGGCGTTCTCCCTACGCGTGCTCTCCTTGTCGTTCCGCTCGGCCTCGGCGGCGGAGATCGCATCGGCCCATTCGGGCGGGCAGATGGCGTCGTCGCTGTAACCGGTGGCGACGAGGCGCGGAACGTCGGCGGGTACCGACCAGCCGCTCGCGCTCGCGGCCTGGCGAACCAGCGCGGCGGAGCGGAGCAGGAGATGGTTGCCGTAGACGTGCTGGCTCCCTCTGGGAAAGGTCGGCGGTCGGTCGTTCGGGTCGAGTCGCAGGCCGCTGACGAGGACCCGGGGGCGTCGCAGCCGGGTGGGCCGGTCGCTCGCTGGCCGTTCGTGCCGGTGGAGTCGGCCGATGCGCTGGAGCAGCAGGTCGATCGGGGCCAGGTCGGTGACGAGAAGGTCGACATCGACATCGAACGACTGCTCGGCGACCTGGGTCGCGACGACGACGAGCCGGCGCGGCCTGGCGGCAGCTCCCTGGCGGCCAGGCCGCCCGAGCTGGTCGACAATCGTCTCTGTGCGCCGGGCGCGTTCCGTGGCGACGAACCTGGAATGCAGCAGCACCAGATTGTCGCCCAGCGCAGGCCGAAGCTCCTCGTAGATGTCCTGCGCACGGGCGACGGTGTTGCAGACGACAAGGACGCAGCCGAGCGGCTCACCGGCCACGTCGTCTCGACCGATTTCCGCGAGAACGGCCTCGGCCACGGTTCGGGGTGCGAAGTCCTCGGTCTCGTCGAGCACGTCGACCGTTACTGTTTCCGACGCCCGCCACGGCGGGTCGGACCTGACCGCAACGTTCAGCTCCCCGTCGATGGCGCAGACCGTCGTCGTACTCGGATAGCCAGACGGCTCGGGCAGGTCGCTGAGATCAATCTCGGGTTGCCGCAGTGCGCCCTGCATGTACGCGACTACCAGCGCCCGGCGAAGGGCGGGCGGCAGCGTCGCGGACAACAGGACGACCGGAACGCCGGCGTCGGCGAGCCAGCGCAGCGCCTCGAACAGGAACTGCGCCATGTAGACGTCGTAGGCGTGCACCTCGTCAAGCACGACGACCCTGCCAGCCAGGCCCGCATGCCGCAGCATCACGTGCTTGGTCCTGGTAGCGGCATGCAGCAGCTGATCGACCGTGCCGACGGTCACCGGCGCAAGCAACCCTCTTTTCCCGCCGAAGAACCAGTCCGCCGCTGCCACCCCGTCATGCGCGGTCCTGTCCGGAGCCACAGAAACGCTGCCTCCAGTAGAGCCGTACGAGTCGTCCATCCCGTAGCTGTCCTGCTCGTCGGCGACGCCCGCGAAGCTGACATGGTCGCGCAGCGCCGCCCACTCCTTGTTGAACCGCGCCCGGCCATGCAACAGCCCGATCGGCACCTCGGGATCGACCGAGGCCAGCCACTCCCGAACCCGGCTGAACATCGGATCGGAGGTCGCCTGCGTCGGCATGCCAACAAACAGCCCGTCCGCGCCGAACCGCCGCGCAAGAACCTCGGCCGCGGCCAACGCCGCCTCCGTCTTCCCCTCGCCCATCGGCGCTTCCAGGATCAGCAACCCCGGGCCGGGCATCTCCTGCGCGAGCTGGACAGCCGTGGCCTGCGCCGGCCGGGTCGCTGGAACCCTGAACCGGCGCTCGACCAGCTCGGCGGTCGCGCACGGTACCAACGACGCCGAACGCCAGCCGCCGCGCAACCCGAGCTTCCCCCACGCGCAAGCGGCCCGCTCCCGGGCACTGTCGAGGGAGATGTCCGCGAGATCCGACAGGCCGCGGAAATTCTTCTCGTCGCTGGCGATCCAGTCCGCCATGATGATCAGACCTGACACGGCGAGCTGGCCGCCTCGGCGCGGCGTCCCCAACTCTGCGAATGCGCCGACCTCAAGACCAAGGCCGGTCGCGACCTGGTCGACGAAGCCGTCCTGAACCTGCCGCCAAACATCCCCCTCGCCGTGCAAACGACGCTGTACCTGCAACGCGGCACCCGCAGTGGGGATGACGCCGTGATGCCCCGCGATGAGCGGCCATACCCACTTCTTCGCCGAGGAAGACCACCCGGCGGTCCCGAACCGGCTCCAGACGATCGAAGCGCCCGCCTTGGTGTGATGCCAACGCGCCGAGTCATTCCGGCTCAACGGCCCCCAGGTGAGACCCGCCTGCTGAACCTGCGCGGCGAGCCGCTCGTCTTTCGACTGAAACGCCGGCGATGCCTTCCCCACGTCATGCAGCCCGCACAGCAAAGCGAACAACGAGCGGCCCCGCCCGTCGCTGGCACCGTCAAGATGCTCCTTGACAGCCGGAGCAAGGAACCGGTCCCAGATGAGCTCACCGACCGCAGCAGTGTCGAACAGATGCCCCAGCAGAAGGTGCGGCGACCCCTGCGCGTCCGACTTTCCCCACACCACGCCCAAGGCTGACTCGAGCATCACGTCCCCCGTATCGACGTTGTCGCACACATCAAACCATCAACGGCGCACAACCCTGGCAGTGGGCGTCCTGATAGGTCCACGCCGGGGCGAGGGGTAAGACTCTGGAGAAGATCCCCGCGCGTGCGGGGACGACGAGACCACGACCGACAACGAGACCGCCCTCGCGGGAAGATCCTCGCGCGTGCGGGGACGACCACGGCGCGCCGCTCGTCACCCGGATCCAGCCTGGAAGATCCCCGCGTGCGCGGGGACGACAGACTTCGTCGCGACGGAGTCCAGGACGACTGAGGAAGATCTCCGCGTGTGCGGGGACGACACCAAGACGATCACCGTCACCGGCGACACGACGGGAACATCCTCGCGCGTGCGGGGACGACCGTCGGTGGGTGCGGATCGACACTGGTCAGCGGGGAAGATCCCCGCGTGTGCGGGGACGACCTAAACGAATGGGGTGCCCAGGGTTGGGACGTGGGAAGATCCCCGCGCGTGCGGGGACGACCCCTTGGGGTCGAGCTGGGCGTTCTGGTCGTCGGGAAGATCCTCGCGCGTGCGGGGACGACCGGCGACCGGCGCCGGATCGGCTCGGCTCGGCTCGGCTCGGCCATGGTGAAAGATCCCCGCGCGTGCGGGGACGACCGCGACGTCGAATGGCTGGACCCGATGCCCGAGGGAAGATCCCCGCGCGGGCGGGGACGACCGCGGCCCCGCTCACAGTGATCACGTGACGCGGGGAAGATCCCCGCGCGGGCGGGGACGACCTGCAGCGCGGTCAGCAGCGTCGCGCCGACCGTGGAAGATCCCCGCGCGGGCGGGGACGACGTGTACCACCTGGTGCCGGGCAAGATCACGCGGGGAAGATCCCCGCGCGGGCGGGGACGACTGCCTTGACCTCGTCCGCGCTCAGCCCGATCGAGGAAGATCCCCGCGCGGGCGGGGACGACATCTTCGGGAGCATCGTGCTGCCGAGGTTCTCCGGAAGATCCCCGCGCGGGCGGGGACGACTCCGGCGCCGGCGTGCGCACGCCGTAGACGTGGGGAAGATCCCCGCGCGGGCGGGGACGACGTGATCGGTGCGCGATGAAGCATCTCCGATCGCGGAAGATCCCCGCGCGGGCGGGGACGACCTCGACTACGGCGGCAATCGGATCCTGGAGGTGGGAAGATCCCCGCGCGGGCGGGGACGACGTCATCAAGAGCAACGTGCTGTTCCGCCAGTACGGAAGATCCCCGCGCGGGCGGGGACGACGTTGTAGACACCGCCGGTGGTGAGTTCAAGCCGGGAAGATCCCCGCGCGGGCGGGGACGACACGAGACCAGATGGCGTTAAGTTCCCGGTCAAGGGAAGATCCCCGCGCGGGCGGGGACGACTGGTAGAAGGTCACCGGCGTCGACTGCCGCAGGGGAAGATCCCCGCGCGGGCGGGGACGACCGCCACACGTCCCGAAGTCGGGTGACCAGGGTGGGAAGATCCCCGCGCGGGCGGGGACGACTTGGCGGGAACTCCGAGGGAGGCTCCGCTGTAGGGAAGATCCCCGCGCGGGCGGGGACGACCGGGTTGGGATCGCCCCAGGGGCCGGCTCGGAGGGAAGATCCCCGCGCGGGCGGGGACGACCCCTCGACGTCGCGGAGCAGGTAACCGGCACGGGGAAGATCCCCGCGCGGGCGGGGACGACTCCGGAGTCGCGGATGGCGGCCAGGTCCCGGGGGGAAGATCCCCGCGCGGGCGGGGACGACGCCGGGTTCGGCTCATCCCGTTCGACCACGTGGGGAAGATCCCCGCGCGGGCGGGGACGACCTCGGCCCGCCTTCCCGCACTTCCGGCAGGTGAGGAAGATCCCCGCGCGGGCGGGGACGACCGTACGTCAGCCGGACGCGCGTGGGGTCCGCGAGGAAGATCCCCGCGCGGGCGGGGACGACGTCTTGCGTTCTTTACGTCGCATCGCAGCGTAGGGAAGATCCCCGCGCGGGCGGGGACGACCCGACACCGCCGCCCCACGCCATGTAGGTGCCGGGAAGATCCCCGCGCGGGCGGGGACGACTGACCGGCGAACTGGGCACCCACCCCGAGCGCGGGAAGATCCCCGCGCGGGCGGGGACGACATGTGCTGCCGCTGCCGCTCCGCCTCGATGAGGGGAAGATCCCCGCGCGGGCGGGGACGACTGAAGCAAAAAGAGATCAAGGCGCGCGCCCTGCGGAAGATCCCCGCGCGGGCGGGGACGACACGCCACTGTGGCCGATCCAGCGGCACCACGGCGGAAGATCCCCGCGCGGGCGGGGACGACTCCAGGAGCCCGCCGGCCACCAGGCGGCCCATCGGAAGATCCCCGCGCGGGCGGGGACGACTGCCTGCACAGCTCCCTGCTGCGGCATCGTGCCGGAAGATCCCCGCGCGGGCGGGGACGACGAACAGTGCCGCCGGGGCGGGCGTGAACGCCTGGGAAGATCCCCGCGCGGGCGGGGACGACCATTCTGAGATGCCGCCCGAGATGCTGGAAACGGGAAGATCCCCGCGCGGGCGGGGACGACTGAACCTGGGTCGCCAGGGAGTGCCGGGCGACGGGAAGATCCCCGCGCGGGCGGGGACGACCCCTGGACCTCAGGGAACAGGTCGTTGACGTGCGGAAGATCCCCGCGCGGGCGGGGACGACGGCCTCGATTTGGGCCGCTACTCGGGCGGCTGAGGAAGATCCCCGCGCGGGCGGGGACGACTCTGCGACCTGGTGGTACGGCCCGAACACCGGAGGAAGATCCCCGCGCGGGCGGGGACGACGAGAAGTAGCCGCGGAACCTGGTGACCGGGAAGGGAAGATCCCCGCGCGGGCGGGGACGACCTGTTCGGCAAGATCTCGACGCGCGAGTTCCACGGAAGATCCCCGCGCGGGTGGGGACGACGCCGCCCCATCGGAGGGCGAGCCGGTCGAACGCGGAAGATCCCCGCGCGGGCGGGGACGACTCTCCGAGGGCGGCATAGGAAGCCCGGCGGTGGGAAGATCCCCGCGCGGGCGGGGACGACCGACGCGGCCGACAAGATCCAGCCGCAGATGCTGGAAGATCCCCGCGCGGGCGGGGACGACAGCGGGCCAAGGCCAAAGGCCAGATCCGCCAAGGGAAGATCCCCGCGCGGGCGGGGACGACACCGCGTGCATGACCCCGCACGACCGCGAGTTTGGAAGATCCCCGCGCGGGCGGGGACGACCGTGCCACCGAAACCGATCGCGGCGATCGCGAGGGAAGATCCCCGCGCGGGCGGGGACGACCAGGTCGATCAGGTCGGCGAGGATGCCGGGCGGGGAAGATCCCCGCGCGGGCGGGGACGACCGCTGGCCCGGCGACGGCACGCCGACCAGCCGCGGAAGATCCCCGCGCGGGCGGGGACGACGTCCGGGGCTGCGCTCCAACTGGCCTGGTCGGGGGAAGATCCCCGCGCGGGCGGGGACGACGCCTCGTCGCACAGCACCGTCTTGACGTGCAGGGGAAGATCCCCGCGCGGGCGGGGACGACGCTCGCGACCCGCGTAGGGGCGGTACAAACGTGGGAAGATCCCCGCGCGGGCGGGGACGACGCCAGCCAGGGTATCGGTCCGATTCAACAGGACGGAAGATCCCCGCGCGGGCGGGGACGACGACAATCACTGGGGGTAGCTATTCGATCACGTGGGAAGATCCCCGCGCGGGCGGGGACGACACACGACGACCCAAGGACCGAGAGTCCTCGGTCGGAAGATCCCCGCGCGGGCGGGGACGACGCGGCCTTCGTCGCCGCGGCGACGCCGTTCACGGGAAGATCCCCGCGCGGGCGGGGACGACATCAGGCTGTGGCTGCGCCCCGACGTGGAGGCGGGAAGATCCCCGCGCGGGCGGGGACGACCATGCCGGCCCGGCCTTGCCGTCGGAGGACTGCGGAAGATCCCCGCGCGGGCGGGGACGACCCGCCGAACGACGTCAGCCCGGAGATCCCCTGGGGGAAGATCCCCGCGCGGGCGGGGACGACGGGGCGGGCGGCGGGCTCTCCGGCCCCTCGCCCGGAAGATCCCCGCGCGGGCGGGGACGACTCCTCGAGGATCGGGTGCGGCTCGGTGGTGAGCGGAAGATCCCCGCGCGGGCGGGGACGACGTTCTTCGTCTCCATCCACGTCCGGAACTGCTCGGAAGATCCCCGCGCGGGCGGGGACGACATCCGCAGCTTGAACATCGCGGTGCCGCTCTTGGGAAGATCCCCGCGCGGGCGGGGACGACCTCGTCGTCCAGGGTAACGAGGACGCCGGCGGCGGAAGATCCCCGCGCGGGCGGGGACGACAGCCCGGCGACCAGCGCCGCGACCAGGCGCGGGGGAAGATCCCCGCGCGGGCGGGGACGACCGGGTTCTCGTAGGTGACGAAGGTGACGCCGACGGAAGATCCCCGCGCGGGCGGGGACGACGCGCATCTCGGCGAGATGACGCCACGGCGGCGGGGAAGATCCCCGCGCGGGCGGGGACGACATCAGAGAACTCTGCATCGGGTTCTGGTGCAGGGGAAGATCCCCGCGCGGGCGGGGACGACACCTGATCAAGTGGGCGGGATCCGAGGATGGTCGGAAGATCCCCGCGCGGGCGGGGACGACACTTGATTACCTGGGAGTTTAGCGGGCGATAAGGGTGAAATACATCGGTCCGTCTCGGACGAGGGTCGAGACCGATGTCCTCCGACCTTGCGGTGCGCGACTGCACGAGACCACGCCAAGCCCTCGTGGCCTTCGCCCTTCCAGCCCGCTTCCTGCCGATGTCATCCGGAACAACCGCGCGATGCGTCCGCTGCCACGCTCCGCTCGTCGTCAACGCACAGGAACATCAGCAACCCGTCGTGCCGCAGCCCAGAATGTCACCTCTGTCGAGGACCGATATCGGTACAGGTCGGCTGCAGGCTCCCAGTCGCCGAGCTGGGGCAGGACGATGGCGACGCTGTACGCCGGGGCCTCGGCGCCGGTGCGGCGACCGGAGCTGAGAGAGGGCATCGCAGCGCTACCTCACACAACCAGCGCCAACTACAGTCCGTCAGGACATGCTGTGACAGACGGTCACGACCCCATGTGACAGAGAGTGAAGAAATCCGGGCCCATCTCATCCGGAATGATCATGCCCCATGGCACGGTCGTGCGGAATGAGCACACAATGAGCACACATCGACGATCATCGATGTGAAAAGACTAGATCAAATTCATAAACCCGCAGGTCAGCGGGATGTTGATCGAGCCGACGAGGGGACTCGAACCCCTAACCGCCCGATTACAAGTCGGGTGCGCTACCAATTGCGCCACGCCGGCGTGGATCTCCACGATACCCGACCTGCCGGTCCGGTCGCCTGGCCAGCGGCGGGACCTGACGGTCTCCCGGCGACGTGGCGCGGGCTGGCCGCCGCGGAGTGCGGCGCCCGGATTCGCCTGACACACCTGGTAGACCAACGTCGTCCAGACTCCTGGCGCCGCTCTTCGCGGCCGGTCGTCGGGCGTGCGCCGAGAGCCGAACCAGCGCCTGCGCCAGGCTGACCCACGCAGGTATTGGCCCGTCATCTGGGTCAGCTAGCCGCATCGGCCAGGAAGCGGTGGACGTCGTCCGCCTGGGCCTGAAGGGCGGCCTCGGTCTGGGGAGTGAGTGGGCCGAGGGGCGACAGGACGACCTTGCCGGCAGGCATGGTCCAGGTTGCGGCGGCTCGGCCGGCTACCAGGGCGATCGGACGGAAGATGCCGTTGACCGTGACGATGCCGCGGTGTGGGCCGGTCACCCAGTCACGGGATGCCCAGCCGTGGAGCACCGGGTCGAAAGGGCCGAGGAGCCGGGATGGCAGCGCAGCGAGTTCCGTCACGGCCTGATCGGGCGCGTCCTCCCGGAGTCTCGCACCGCTGCCGCCTCGGGTGACCGCTTGGCCGTCGTCCAGGGTCTCGACCAAGCTCGATTCCGCCGCGAGGGCGAATCCGCGACGGGCGTCGCGCAGCGGCAGGCCCGACCAGACGGCCAGGTCCCGAGCGTCGGCGGGGCCGTGGCCGGCGAGGTAGCGCACCGCGAGGTCCGACAGCGCGGCGTCGCGATCGATGCTGTCGTCAGGCAACGCGGGCGCGGCCGGGTCGCCCGACGGCGGCCGGGCCTCGAAAGACGCCGACGAGACCGGAGCAGCGAGATCGCCGAGCCAGTCGCGGGCCAGCACATAGGCCTGCTCTGCGCCCGCCATCGGGCCGCGGACCACGATCCCCCGCAGACTCGCATAAAAAAGAATCATGATGAGTGCCTGCCGCGCGACGGGTATGCCGGCTCCGTCGAGTAGATCGCGCAGCTGTCCACGAGTCAGCGGGCCTTCGTCGGCCAGCGCCCGTTCCACGAGCTGCACACCACGTTCGGCGTCGGACGGCGACACCCCCTCCTCGGCGAGCCGTCGGTGCACGAAGCCCTCGTGCCGAGGCGCCGTGAGCGCATGTAGCCAGCGGTAGTCCTCGGCACGGACGAGGTGCAGCGTTCCACGGTTGAGCCAGGTCACCACGATCTTCCGCTCGGCGAGGGCTCGGTCGACGTCCGCGACCGTCAGACCGGCGGTGCGCGAGCGCACCGCGAGCCGTAGGCCGCGCATGTCCTGCGCCTGGACAGCAAGCACCCGGCCGACCGCCTCGACAACCGCGGCGACCCTCGTCGTCGAGCTCTTCCTGGTCGGCAGCGGTTCGGCCAGCAACTGAGAGGTGAGGCGCCGCATCGCCACCGCCGGTGCGACATCCGCGGTTGGGGTCTTGCTCGCGGTTGGGGTCTTGCTCGCGGTTGGGGCCTTGCTCGGGGTCGGGTCGGTGCGTGCCATGCCTGCCAGCATCCCGCCCGGATACGACAGAAGACCCCGGCCGAGGCCGGGGTCTTCTGGCTGCGGCCGGGGTCTTCTGGCTGCGCAGTGGAGCTGGCGAGCAGGTGGGCCACGAGCCGTCCGCCGACCGGATCGCCCGTTCCGCCGTTACGGTCGAGGTCCGGCTTGACCCGCCGCCCCCCGCGAACGGTGGCGGGTCAAGCCGAGTTCAGGTCGATCGGAGTGAGCGTCGGGATGACGGTCTATCGGTAGAGGCCGTAGCGCTGCTTGTCCAGCTGGCGGCTGGTGCCGTTGGCGTAGGACTCGGTGCCATCGGTCGTGATGCCGCTGCCGTTCGTCGACGGCAGGATGCGGACCCGCTCCGTGAGGCCCTGGAAGTAGTAGGTCACGGTCACCGAGACGCCCATGTAGCCCCAGTTGGTGTTCTTTGCGACGCCCCAGTCCGAGTAGTTGGCGTTGCCCAGCCAGTTGTGCGACACGATCCGGATCCGAGAGGTGTTGAGCTTGTTGCAGTCGGTGAACGAAATCGTGACGCTCGCGATGAACGACTTCGAGTCCCGGGCCACCCAGACGCCGGAGTAGGCACTGCCGGAGGTGTTCGACGGGCAGTTCGTCGTCGCGCCGCCGCTGCCGGCGAACGCCGCCCCGCCAGCCGACGTCGGCACCGGCTGCTCCACCGCGCCAGGCGTCACCTCGGCCGTGTTGTCCGGCTGCGTCGCACCCGATGCGGCGACCGCCGGCGCCGGCGTCGCCGCGTCACTGGTGCTCTCCGAAGAGCACGCCGCGGTGGCGACACCCAGCGCCAGCGCGCTGACGACCATCGCCGTACCGACCCGTCGGGACACCGAAGCGAAAATGCGGTTCATTACTACTGCTCCTGTCAGATGCGCGACGCCTTTTGACGTCGCGGCGCGGAAGGAGGTAGGTACCCCCGAATTCCTGGCCGTGGTCTCCCGCCGGCGACGTCTCGATATTCCCGACGAACGCTTTCCCGGCGGAAGGGAACCCGTTCCCGTCCGTACCGGGAACATCTGGGATCACGCTCCTACCCGCGGCCGGAGCGCGCAGGAAAAGTCCAGCTCAGCCGACCGGAAGGCCGGGCGAGAAGGGAATACCCAGGCGCTTGTCGCTCGGCCGACATGGAGAGGAAGAGCGGCGGGAATAGCTTTCAGGCCGCGTGCCACAGCGGCTCAGTGCCACCACGGAATCGCCCCCTAAGGGCATCGCCACCGCCCGGCCCGGCCGCCCGGCTGACACGCCCCGGCGCATCACAGGCATCACGGGCATCACCCGGCGCCCCCGTCGTACCGCGTGCGCACACCCAGCGAGAATGGGAGATGCGGCATCCGGTCTCCCGGACGGCGTGGCTGGACGATGGGGCTGGATGAGCCGTCCGGCGGACGGCCGCGTGGACCTGCCTGCCAAGGCGGCCACACGCGGGCGGCGTCGGCGGACGGCGTCACGGACCAAGGAGGCGGCGCGGGTGGAGATTGTCGAGTTCCGGCCGGAGCCCGAGCAGTTCGCGTGGACGTTCGGTGGCGCGCCGCCGATCCGGCGGGTGCGGCCGGGCACCGTCCTGCGGTTGTGGACGGAGGACGCGTTCTGCGGACGGCTGCGGACGACGTCCGATCTGCCAAGCAGCGCGTTGATGATGCCGTTCGTCAACCCGCAGACCGGTCCGTTCTACGTCGAGGGCGCCGAGCCAGGCGACACGCTCGTTCTGCACCTCGTCGATCTCACTCCGGCACGTGGCTGGGGCGCGTCGACGACGATCCCGTTCTTCGGCGGCCTGACCGGTACGGACCGGACGGCGACTCTTCAGCCGCCACTGCCCGAGCGGACCTGGATCTACGAGGTCGACCAGTCGAGGGGCACCGTCACCTTCAGCGCGCTGACAACCGAGTTCCAGGTCGACCTGCCGATGTCACCCATGCTCGGCACGGTCGGCGTCGCGCCCGCCGCCTACGAGGCCCGTTCGGCGCTGGTGCCCGACCGGTTCGGCGGGAACATGGACACTCCGGAGATGCGGGCCGGCGTGACCTGTTATCTCGGGGTCAATGTTGAAGGCGCGCTGTTCTCCGTCGGTGATGGTCACTACCGGCAGGGCGAGGGCGAGGCCTGTGGGACGGCCGTCGAGGGCGCGATGGACGTGACGCTGATCGTCGAGCTGGTCAAGGGACGGGCCCCACTGTGGCCACGGCTGGAGAGCGACACCCATCTGATCACGATCGGGTCGAGCCGGCCGTTGGAGGACGCCTGGCGAATAGGCCAGGTGGAGATGGTCAACTGGCTGTCCGAGCTGTATGGGCTGGAGACGCTCGACAGCTACCAGCTACTCAGCCAGATCAGCGAGGCGCCGCTGGCCAACGTCGTCGACGTCAACTACAGCGCCCTGGCCAAGGTCGCGAAGGCATACCTGCCGCCGGCCACTGCCTACGACGGCCTGCACCGTCATCTACGCGAACTGGCCGCCCAGATCCCGGCGCCCTGATCAGCAGGTCGGCACGCCCCAGAAGCGGAGCACGGCGGTCGTGAAGAAGCCGGCGCGGTAGCAGGTCGGCGACGCCGACGGTGCCGGCGCGGCGCTCGGCCCGGCGGATGGCTGGGTGCCACCACCCGAGTCATGCGAACCGTCGCCCGAGTCGCCGGGGCTGTCCGCGCCACCGCCGGACCCGGGCCCGGCGGTGGCGACGGGCTGACCGGGCGCTGGCGTGGCGATCGGGGTGGCCTGTCCATCGGTGATCGGCGTGGCCGGCACCGCGGCGCCGGCGAGCCCGGGAATCGCTCCCTCAGGCCCGCCACCGCCAGCCGGACCGGCATTCGCGCCGGGCGCCGATCCGTCGGCCTCCCCGCCATCGCCCGCGCCGCCCGGACCAAGATTCCCTCCGCCGTCGGCCAAGGCGGCACCGCCCGGTGCCCCGGCCGCGGCATCTGGCCGAGCTCCCGGTCCCCGGGCGCCCCCGTCGGCGCCACGTCCGACGGCCAGGATGGATAGCCCACCGATCGCCAGGGCAAGCACCACGGCCCCGGCCACCACCACCAGCGGAAGCGGCCCCAACTGCCGGCGGAACAACCCGCCGCTCCGATGCCGCGCCGCCACCGGCACCTTGGCCGGCACCGGCACCTCGTCCGACATGGGCACCTCGGCCGACACGGGCACCTCGGCCGACACGGGCACCTCGGCCGTCGGCGCGGATGCCGGCGGCCTCATCGGCCAGGCGGCGGACTCAGGTGGCTGCGTCGAGCCCGTGAACGCTGTCGGGCTGTTCGCCCGCGTCCGACCGGTCGCCCCGGTTGGACGCTCCGGGCCGGTTCCCGGATCTGGGACGAGGGCCGCGACGGTGGGCTCCGCGGCGGCTCCGGCCTGGGAGCGACCGACGATCGGCTCGAGGGAATCCGCGTCCACGATCTCGACGTCGTCGGCCGTGTAGGCGTAGGCGGGATCCCATGGTTCGTCGACGAGCTCCGCTTCCCAGACCTCACTGTCCGGATCCGGGCCGTCGGCCCCGCGCCGGGATCCCGCGGCGGAGCCAGCGTGCGCGGCGAACCCGCCAGTGCCGCTGCTCGCGGCGGCCATCCGCGCGCCGTCGTGCCACGATGGCTGGCCGTGCCCGTCACCCATGTGTCCCCCGCCTGGGGCGACGCTGCGCTGCGGTCGGCACACCATGGCACCGGGCCAGGTGTGCGACCAGAGGGACGGCTCCCATGACGCCCGACGCCCTGTGCTCCGGTGGCGATATCACCCGGGGACAATACGGATGAAGGCCCTCTGGGCGCCACAAGACGGAGACAACGTGCCACCGTTGGTGGTACGGCCGTCGCCTCGATGATCGGCGCCCAGGACGCACCGTCGCGGCGTCCGCCCCTGGGCGGCCCGGCGCCACCGCCGCCCGGCAGCACCCCGGAGAGCGTCCGCCTGACGAATTTCGCCACGCCTGACGCACATTTCGTACGCCTGCCGAATTGTTCTGCGCAGGACGTACCGCTCGGATAGGCGCGGCGAGGTCGATGTCCCGACCAGGCGGCCGATCACATAAAGGCGGTGGTTCGCTGGCTGAACAACCGGCCGCTGCGGCGCCCATCTTTGCACGCCGACCCGACTTCTCTCGACTATCGGCACTCACCACAGAACAACTACAGAAAGATGCCGTCCGCCCACCGGCAAAGGAATCTCCTGGACTCGTCCGAGGCGGCCAGGCGAGCCCGGTACCGTTGCTCTTCTGAATCCGGGCGTATCCGCCCAGACGACCAGCCATCCCGGCTGGGCAACACTTTTATGGATCCACAAAAGATCCGCAGGTCGGCAATGACCGCGTCGCGGGTCGACTGGGGGCGTGAGACGTATGACCGGGCCAAGCCTCGGCACAGACCTGGGATTCGATCAGTTGACTGATCTTGATACCGCCCCTGTTGACGCCGCGGACGCACCGGTCGGGCTGGATGACATTGACCGCGCCCGCGTCCGGGGCGTGCGCGACGCGCTGGCTTCGTCGTCCCAGGCAGGACTGCTGAGTGAGGTCTTCGCCGGCGTCGACGCGGCTGAGTCGCTTATCGCGTCAATCTCTCGCCACTGCGTGCTGGACCACTGCGCGCTACTCATCTTCCCGGACGACTTCGACGGCGCTTTGGGCACGCTGATCGAACTGGGCGCGACACCGGGACCGGTCGTCCCGAGTGTGATCGTCAAGGGCCGGCTCGCTGAACGTTATGGCATCCCAGCCGAAAGTCTCGACGTACGGATCACGCACGCGACGCTGGCCGGCACCGCCGCTCCGACCGTCGGCACCGCGGCTTCGGCTGTCGGCACCGCGGCTTCGGCTTCGGCCATCCACGCGACGTCGGGCGGCGCGTCGGTCCCGCCGACCGGCCGCCAGCCGACGATCGAGATGTTCATGCTGCGCAGGTCGCCGAGCCTGCCGGAAGGCCTCGTCGACCGGGAGCGTGGCCTCGAGCTGGAGCGGCACGTCGCGCTGCGACTGGTGGAACCGGACCCGATCGTCATTCAGGGCCTGCGCTGGGTGCTGCGCGAACACGCCGGCTTCGGCTGGGACGGCGGCGGCTACAACCCGCACGACAACGCCGAGGCCGGCGGCACCTCCGCGCTGTACTTCCTGGGCTGGACGCGGGACCCGGCTGGCGGCGCGCCCCGCCGCCAGCGCATCGAGATCAAGTTCCACGGCGCCTTCCCCGACATCACCGATGCCCACGTCGAGGCGGCCCGCGACGAGTCCGCCGTCGCGTCGGCGGCGGTCGCGGCGGCCCGAGCGGCGGCGGCTCAGCGGATGCCCGCGCCGACGCCGATGTGGCCGCTGGTGCCCGCGCAGGCCCGGTCGTCGTCGCGGGCGGCGGGTAACGGCGAGCAGGCCGGGCGGCGGTTCGACCTGGAACGCCATGAGGCGCTGCGGGCGGAGGCCCGGCGCCGGGCGGCCGACCGGCGCCCGGCGCCGCTCGGCGACCTCGCCCCACGGCTGCGCGAGGAGTGGCGGCAGCGGCTGCGCGCCGCCGCCAAGGTCGCCCGTATCTGATCCCGCCCTCACGCCCGCCCTTCCGTAGCTGCCTCCCCGTCCGCTGCCTCCCCGTCCTCCCCGTCGCAACCCCGTACCGGTATCGCGCCCTACCGGTGTTGCGACACCGCGACATTGCGACATTGCGACGGGACCGTTCTCGGGTATCCGGCGGCCGATGCGTCGGTCCGTGTGAGAGGGATCGCCGGCGGGTCGGGTGGCTGTCCGGCCGGACAGCGGGCGTCAGTGCGGATCTCGGTACGAATCTCAGTGCGACGTCAGTGCGGATGTCAGTGATGATGAAGCGGTGGGACAAGGGCTTCCGGCCGCCGGTGGCGGCCATTGGGTGAACGTCGCCCCCGAGCGGCTGGCCGGCTGGTTCGACCGGTTCGCCGAGCGGCATGGCTCCGTCGTCTGGTCGGTGTCTCCGGAGGCGGTCATGGGGACGGCGGCCGACGGCGCCCTCGCCGACTGCCAGGTGCCCTTTCCGCCGCTGCTGGCCGCGACCGCGATGGACGCGTCAGCGACCGGGGCGGATGCGTCCCCGGGGCATCTGCTCGCCGTGCACGCGCTGGCCGACCGGCGGGTCGGGGTGTTGCTGGTCCGGCTCGGCGGGTATGCGGCGGGCGTGTTCGACGGCTCCCGCCTGGTCGCGTCGAAGGTCGGGGCCCGACAGGTGCACGGGCGCAGCGCGGCCGGCGGCTGGTCTCAGCAGCGGTTCGCCCGGCGCCGCGACGGCCAGGTCCGGGTGGCGCTCACCGCCGCGGCGGACGTGGCGGCGGCCGTCCTGCTGCCGGTGGCGGGCGAGCTGGACGCCGTCGTCCTCGGCGGCGAACGGCGCGCGGCGGAACAGGTTCTCGACGATCCGCGGCTCACGGCACTGCGCGGGCTCGCCGTGCCGCCGTTCCTGACCGTCCCGGATCCACGCCGGCGAGTCCTCGACGAGGCACCCGCCCAGTTCCGCGCCGTGCGCATCCGCGTCGTCGAGCCGGCACTCGCCTGATAATTTCCGATTTACCCGTCATCAATGCTTTCGCATCATCGACGGGTGGCGTTTGTCACGCCGACGACTATGCGCGGCTATTCAGCCACTCACCGGCCAGCGCATCACCGGCCCGGCCACGCGCCGTGCTCGCGATTGCGGAGGAAGGGCGCGCGGCCACCGTCCGCATCATCAACAGGCCTATCCGGGCCGTCTACAGGTCGCTCGCATGCCCAAAGACGACGTGATTCACGTCACCATCAATTTCGGGTTTTACCCGCGGCCCGGCCACGTTGCATGGTGTTCGCCGTGCCCGGCGACGGGTTGGGCACCACCGGGCGGCACGCCGCGTGCCTGCCCCGCCCGGTTGAACGAAACATTCGGCAGGCCCGAGGAATGACGGCGTGACGAAGCGCCGAAGCGGGTCGCGGACCGGGATTCATGCCTGGTGGCGCGATGCCGAGCGGCCCATGGGGCCGAGCGCCGACTGGCGGCCGACGGCCGCCGACGGCGGCCGTCCGGCGGCCACAAGACAGCCAGGAACGGGCCAGCGAGCCCTAACCGCGGCTGAGGCCGGGCGAATTCCTTGGCGACGTGGGGAGGGAAAACTCTGGTGTCCACTGCGCGCAACCACCTCAGTTCGCGTCGGCTGAGGCGCCTCCTGCCGCGCCAGGCTTCATCGTCGACGCAGCGGGGGTCCCTGGGATCTCCGGGGAGGCGTCTTCGGGCCGCCGTCCTCACCCCGATCCTGGCGGCCAGCATCGGTGTCGGGCTCGCGTCAGCTCAGCCGGCGGACGCGGCCGTATCCGCGCCGCGTTTCCTGTCGGCCGTCGTTCCCTGCAAGTCGGCGGCCGACCCGGACATCCTGCGCTCCGTCACACCGGCGCACGGTGACACGTCCCAGGGTGGCTCGTCGGCGGCCGCCCGGCCATGCTGGACCCGCACCGTCGACTGATCGACGGTCATGACGACAGCGGCCGAACGAACGTTCCGGACCGAACAGCCGGCCTGACGGCGCCGCTGTGGCCCGGCCCCGCGCCTTCCTGGCGCGGGGCCGCGCCCGTCGGTACGAAGGGCCGCACGGGCCGTTGGGGCGGTCTGGCGATGCGGCGGCGGCTTCCCGACAGCCGACCGGCGGGGCGGTCAGCCGATTGGCGGGGCGGTCAGCCGACCGGCAGGGCGGCCCGCCGACGCCGGGCGATCTCGGCCAGGGCGACGCCGGCGGCCACGCCGGCGTTCAATGACTCCACGTCGCCAGCCATCGGGATCCTGACCAACAGATCGCAGGTCTCGCCCACCAGCCGGGACAGGCCCCGCCCCTCGGAGCCGATGACGAGCACGAGCGGGTCGGTCGCGGCCTCCAGGTCGTCGAGGCTGACATCCGCGTCGGCGGCCAGCCCGACGACCACCAGCCCGCCGTCGGCGAACGAACGCAGCGTCCTGGTGAGGTTGGTGGCGCGCGCGATCGGCAGCCGAGCCGCGGCGCCGGCCGACGTCTTCCAGGCCGCGGCCGTCATCCCGGCGGCGCGCCGCTCCGGCACGGCCACCCCCTGAGCTCCGAAGGCCGCCGCGGAACGGACCACCGCGCCCAGGTTGCGCGGGTCGGTCACTCCGTCGAGCGCGACGAGCAGACCAGAGGTGGCGGCCCGCGCCCGCTTGAGCAGGTCGTCCGGGTGTGCGTACTGGTAGGGCGGGATGACCAGGGCGAGGCCCTGGTGCGGCGCCACGCCGCAAAGCCGGTCGAGCTCGGCCCGACCGACGTCGACGACCGACATCCCGGCGCGGCCGGCGAGCTTGCGGGCCTCCGTCAGCCGCTCGTCGAACTCCAGGCCATTGGCCACATAAAGAGTCGTCGCCGGCACGCCGCCCCGCAGCGCCTCGACGACGGCGTTACGGCCGACGACGAGTTCGTCGGCCTCGCCGGCTCGCCGCCCGGGCGCGCCACGCCCGGCGGCACCGGCCGACGCACCTCCCACCGGCCCGCGCCCAGCCGCGCCGTCCCGACCAGTCCTGGCACCAGCCGAACCCGCCCTGGCCCCCGCCGAACCGGCCCTGACGCTCGTCGAACCCGCCCTGGCGCCGCTTGTCGAACCCGCCCGCGCGCCGGTCGAGCCGGTCCGCGTCGCGGCGTCGTCAGCCCTGGCGACCGCGGCGGCGCGCCGCGCGGCCGGGTGGCCCTTGCGCATCTCGGCCGGTGGGGTCGCTCCCTTGCCGCTCAACGCCCGCCGGCCCTGGCCGCCTGAGCCGGCCGAGGCGCCCTTGCGGTGCGACCCGCCCTTCGCGGCCCGGCCGCCGTGGCCACCACGGGCCACTCCTCCCCCGCCGCGCCGTCCCGTCGCCATTGCTGGGTCACCCCTCGTCGTCAGCCCCGCCGGACCCCTGTCCGCGAGCCAGTTCCTGTGGTCGCGCCGTCCTGAGCGCGCGCCGTCGCCAGCGGTTTACCCAAGCACCTAACGGTAACCGATCTCGTTGGGGCTGGTGGCGACGCGGTGGGACCGGACAGTCGCCGAGCTCGTGGAGCACGCACGCCATACCAGGAAAATTGCCTATGTCCACCACGATCAGTAATCATTGGCACCATGTCAGCGCGGCCTCCGGGCCACCCGTCCGTACACGTGGTCGAAACGACCACTCCGCGAAGCCGGGCGAGGCGATGATCGCATACGCGACGCCTTACCTCGTGATCGTGGGCATCGACGGATCGGGCCCTATGCTGCGAAGATTCTCCTCTAGCCGGCCCCGGGCATCCGAGCCGGTCGGGGAGACGCCGCAAGCACCGCGGCGGGCGGGAGGCACGACAATGGTTGCGCGCACACCGTCCGGACGCGGCGGGGGTCGGGCAGCCATGCCGTCGACACCTGTCCCGGCCCGGCCTGGAGTGACCTACGCGATGGGACTCCCGGACGCGGGATGCCGACACAGCCGATGCATGGGACGCCGGAGAACGGGATGACCGTGGAGCACGACGCCGCCGGAGGCTACGACGTCGGCGAGTCCGGCTATGCCAGGGGGGCCGGCTATGGAGGCGGGTCCGGCTATGACCCGCGCGAACGCGGCATGCCGGAGAGAGGACGGTCCCTGATCGACGAACGCACCGGCCGCTGCCCACGCTGCATCGCCGCCATCTACGACGACGACCGCTACTGCGAGGCCTGCGGGTTCTCGCTGGTGGGTCCGCCGGTGGTCAGCGGCGACTCCGACCACCGGGAGAAGGACCTCGGCGCGATCGCCGGTGTCAGCGACCGGGGCGTGCGGCACACGAGCAACGAGGACGCCATGGGCGTCGCCGAGGTGTTCGGGACGTTGATCGCCGTCGTCTGCGACGGGGTGTCGACGACACCCGGCTCCGCGCAGGCGTCGTCGGCCGCCGCCGCGACCGCGACCGCGATCCTCGCCGACGCGATCCGCGCGCACGGCCCGGGGCGTCCCGTGGCGGTGAGCCGCGGTGGCGGGCGCAGGCCGGGCGACGAGATGCTCGACGTCCTCGAGCCGTCGGACGACGAATACGGCGACGAGCCGGCCACCGTCCCGAGCGCCCTGGTCGGCGGGTTCGGCCCCGAGGAGGCCGAGCTCGCGCTGCACCAGGCCGTACACGCCGCGCAGGAGGTGATCGCGGAGCTCAGTGCCGCCGAGGGCCGGATGGCACCCTCGTGCACGATCGCCGCCGCGATCATCTCGCCGCCGACCGTCGACGGGCCGAGCACGGTCACCGTCGGCTGGGTGGGCGACAGCCGGGTGTACCTGCTGGGCCCACGCTGGTCGGAACGGCTCACCGCGGACGACACCTGGGCCGCGGAGGCCGCCAGGGCCGGCCTCATCCCGGCCTCGGAGGCCGAGACACACCGGCGTGCCCATACGCTGACCCGGTGGCTAGGGGGCGACGCGGAGGATGTGGCCCCTCATACGGCGGTGTTCCCGATCGAGGCGCCCGCGACGGTGCTGGTCTGCAGCGACGGGCTGTGGAACTACGCGTCCCGGCCGGACGTCATGGCCGCGATCATCAACCAGCTGCCGCCGGAGGCCGAGGCGGTCGAGGTGGGCCGCCACCTCGTCGACTTCGCCATCGACCAGGGCGGGCACGACAACATCACCGTGATCGCGGTCCGCGTGGATCGTTGAGCAAGCTGTTACCCGGCGGTCACCTGACCGTCCGCGCGAGTAAGCACGGGCGGGTCAGTGCCAGTCGCCCGGAAGCCGCTGCGACACTGGAGGCGTTGTCGTCGGCCATCAGCTCGGGGCTCGCGGCGACCAGGAAGGCAACAAGGCAACCTGTCGGCTCCTACAGAAGCCGGTGCAGATCCATAATCCAACAACGGGTACGGTTCGGCAGAGGAAGCGAGGTCGGCCAGCGTGACGGGGGGTCTCTCGGCGCCCGGCCGGCCAGGACCGTCCGGGTGAAGGTGATCAGGTGAGCGCACGCTGCCCGGAGGGGCACCTGTCCCAGAATCCCGACTACTGCGATCAATGCGGCCTCCGCATCACGAGTGGTCAGGACAGTTACGGCTATCGGTCGGACGACCGTGGCGCGCAAGTCGGCTCCTACGGGGGCGGCTCGGGCCGTGGGGGCGGCGGCGGGGGCGGTTACGACCCCCTCGGCATCCGCCGTGGCAGCGACCCCGGTGGTCGCGGCCCGGCCCCCGGCGCTGATCCGTACGCCGCCGACCAGTACGGCGGTGGGTATCCCGCCGGCGACGAGTACGGCGGCGGCGGTGAGAGCTACGACGACCGCACGGCCCGCCCGGCATACGGGTCGGACTCGTACGACCAGCGCGGCAGCTA
The DNA here is from genome assembly GCF_000235425.2 of Pseudofrankia saprophytica. NCBI lineage: Bacteria > Bacillati > Actinomycetota > Actinomycetes > Frankiales > Frankiaceae > Pseudofrankia > Pseudofrankia saprophytica. The sequence continues at coordinate 1,932,336 of NZ_KI912266.1, read as the reverse complement.
CCCGCCACGTGGCCGCGGCGAGGGTCGGGACACCCCGGAAAGCCGCGGTGGCTACGCGCCGCGTGGTCGCGACGTCCGGGACGAGCCGGACGACGGCTACCCGGCCCGCGGCGGCCGGGAGGGCGCGGACGGACGGGAACGCGACACGTTCACCCGCGGCCGCGACGGCGGCTCCGGTGGGTACGCGCCGCGTGGCGGGCGAGAGGACTACGGCCGCGACCAGTACGCCCGTGACGGCGGCGCTGGCGTCCCTGGCGGTGCTGGTGTTCCCGGCGGTGCCGGTGGCTACCCGCGCGGTGGTCGGGACGACGTCGCCCTCGACCGGGACGGGTATGGCCCTCGAGGCGGCCGGGACGGCGCCGCCGCGCCGCCGGCCGAGCGCGGATACGGCTACGAGCCGGACCCGCTGGGCGTCGACGACCGCCCGGCCGACCGGGGGGAGCGCGGCGCGCGGGGCGACCGTGCCGGCGCCGGCCGCTACCCACAGTGCCCGAACTGCCGGGCGTTCCACGAGCCAGGCGCCCGGTTCTGCGAGAACTGCGGCCTGGACTTCACCACCGGCCATGTGCCCGGTGCCAGCACCGGGCAGGGCGGGCGACGCCAGACCGGCCCGCCCAGGGACGACGCCGACTACGGTCAGCCCGTCATCACCGGCGCGGCGGCCAACTGGAACGGTGGCGGCGGCGGAGCGGTGGCGACGAGCTGGGAGGCCGTCGTCGAGGCGGAGCGGGAGTACTACGACAGCGGCGACGACCATCGGGTGCCGTTCCCGTCGTTCTACCCGCGGCGGGTGTTCCCGCTGAGCGGTCCTCGGCTGCTCGTCGGCCGTCGCAGCGAGTCCCGCGGCATCCACCCGGACATCGACCTGTCAGGTGCCCCCGAGGACCCGGGCATCTCCCGGGCGCACGCGATCTTCGAGCGGCAGCCGGACGGCGGTTACGCGCTGCTCGACCCCGGCTCGACGAACGGGACCCGGCTGAACGACGAGCCGGACCCGATAGAGCCGAACGGCCGGGTACCGCTCCAGGACGGCGACCGCGTCTACCTGGGCGCCTGGACCCGCATCACGGTCCGCGCCCGCTGATCCAGAACGCCCCAGAACGGCCAGGCAGTCAGGTCAGGCCCCGCATCGTGTCCCACCACGGTGCGGGGCCTGACCATTTGACGCCGCCCGCAACCGAGCTGGCGCCGAGGCGCGCCTCCGCGGAGCCCTGCCCACGAGCGAAGTGAAGTGGTCCCACGAATGCGTGTGACTGTGAAGTGGTGACGTTCAGCGACGGGTGACCGTGCTGGCGCCGAGGCGCGCCTCCGCGGAGCCCTGCCCACGAGCGAAGTGAAGTGGTCCCACGAATGCGTGTGACTGTGAAGTGGTGACGTTCAGCGACGGGTGACCGTGCTGGCGCGGAGGCGCGCCTCCGCGGAGGCATCCCTACGAGCGAAGCGACGTAGGGGTGCCGCAGCGGAGGTCGCCGGAGCGCACGTGAGCGGAGGAGGACGGCGCGCGGAGGTCCCGTGGGAGCGAAGCGAGTACGGGGCCGGAGCGCGCCGTCCGCACGGAGCGAACCAATGTCACAGATGCCAGCGCTGGCCTTCGGGGGTGTCGTCGACGATGATGCCGGCGGCGGTGAGGCGGGCGCGGATCGAGTCGGCCTCGGAGAAGTCACGGCGGGCCCGCGCGGACGAGCGCAGGTCCAGAACGATCTCCATGACGCTGTCGAGCGCGGGACGAAGCTCAGCGCCGGCGGCCGGCCACTGCTCGACCGGGTCGAGGCCGAGGACGGCGAGCATGCGCCGGGCGACCACCACCCAGCTGGCGAGCTCGCGGCTGTGTGCCTTGGCCAGCACCTGGTTGCCCTGGCTCACCGCGCCGAAGAGCGCCGCGAACGCCCGTCCGATGCTGAGGTCGTCGTCGAGCGCCCTGGCGAAGTCGGCCCACAGCGCCGCCGGTGTCGTCTGGGGCGCCGCGTCCGCGCCGGCCGTGCTCTGGCCGCCCCTCGCCTGCCTGCCCTTGGCGCTCTTCCCCCGGGCTCTCGGCTCCTGGTGCGCGGGCGCGGCGGGCCCCTCGGTCGCCAGCGCGGCCGCGGTCTCCGGTCCGCCGAGGATGTCCAGGGCGTTGCGGACGAACGTCTCCACCCGGTCGTACGCCGCCGCCGACTCGGCGAGCGTCGCGGCGCTGTACTCGAGCGTCGAGCGATAGTGCGCGGAGAGCAGGTGGTAGCGCAGCACCTGCGGGCGCACCTGCTCGAGCACGTCGGTCACGAAGAACGAGTTGCCCAGTGACTTGGACATCTTCGTGCCACCGGTCGTCAGCAGCCCGGTGTGCATCCAGTACCGGGCCATCTCCGGCTCGGCCGGCAGGCCCCCGTGGCCGGCGGTCGCGCACACCGTCTGCGCCCGCTCGTTCTCGTGGTGCGGGAACACCAGGTCCAGGCCGCCGCCGTGGATGTCGAACACCTGGCCGAGGTACTTGCCGGCCATCGCGGAGCATTCGAGATGCCAGCCGGGCCGCCCGAGGCCCCAGGGGGATTCCCAGGCCGGCTCGCCGGGGCGGGACGCCTTCCACAGGGCGAAGTCCCGCGGGTCGGCCTTGCCCGGCTCGGCCTCGGGCGAGGCCTGCATGGCGTCCGGCCGCTGGTTGGACAGGGCGCCGTAGTCGGCATACCGGCCGACGCGAAACCACACCGAGCCGGCGCCCTCATAGGCGAAGCCGGCCTCGATCAGGCGGGCGATCAGGGCGTGCATCTCGGGTATGTGCGCCGTCGCCCGTGGCTCGATCGTCGGCGGCAGGATGCCGACCGACCGGTAGGCGTCGTCGAACGCCCGGGTCTCCCGGGTGGCCAGCTCCCAGACGGAGATGCCCTCCCGGCCCGCGTTGGTGATGATCTTGTCGTCGATGTCCGTGACGTTCTGTACGTACGTCACGGCGTATCCGGACGCGAGCAGCCAGCGCCGCAGCAGGTCGAAGGCGACCGCGGAGCGTAGGTGGCCGACGTGCGGGCCGGACTGGACGGTCGGCCCACACACGTAGATGCCCACGTGGCCGGGGCGCAGCGGCTCGAACGGCCGCGCGCGCCTCGTACGCGTGTCATACAGGTGCAGGCTCACCTGTCAAGAATACCTACGGGCCAGCTCGTCAGGCGCCGAGTGTCCTGTCGGTGATTCCGAGTCCGGGTATTTGGCTGCGCTCAGCCGGTCGTGAGGATTCGGGTGGGAGCCACCCGGATAACGACGCGGACGGCGTCTGGCTCGTCCCACTTGTAGGGCTCACCGGTGTACTTCACGGCAAGACGGTCGATGAGCTCACGACCGCCGTCCTCGGACAGCGCCGCCGTGCCGCGTACCTCGACATACGAGTACGGGTCGCTCTGGTCGAGGAACATCAGCGCTACCCGCCCGTCGCGCGCGAGGTCGCGTTCCTTGGCCCGGCCGCGGACCGTCGAGAGCAGCAGATCGTCACCGTCACGCTCGATCCACAGCACCGTCAACCGCGGCGAGCCGTCCGGCCGCAGTGTCGCCAGGGTGACATAGGTCGGCGCGTCCGCCAGCGCCCTCACCGTCTCCGGCAGCCGTACACCCATCAGCGCGCTCCAAGAGGAACCACCCGGCCAGCAGCCGCGCCCAGCGACGACCCGTCCCGGCCACTTGCATCCAGCAAAGGTTGGGCTTTTCGGTCAACCTTCCCCATCGCGGGCCCGACGCCGGACTAGGAATGCCAAGTTGGCATCTCGCCCGTGCCGCCGCCGTGGCCGGGCCGACGGGGCGGACCGGCCACGCGGCCGGCTCTACAGCCGCGCGACCAGGGCCGTGGCGATGGCGGCGAGGCCCTCGCCCCGGCCGGTGAGCCCCAGGCCGTCCGTCGTCGTCGCGGACACGCTGACCGGTGCGCCGCTGAGTGCCGCCGACATCGCCGCCGCGGCCTCGTCGCGCCGCTTCGACATCCGCGGCCGGTTCCCGACGACCTGAACGGCGACGTTGCCTATCGTCCAGCCGTCGGCGGCCAGCAGCCGGGCGGTCTCGCCGAGGAGCGCCGTACCGGACGCGCCGGACCACTCCGGCCGGTCGGTGCCGAACACCTTGCCGAGGTCACCCAGCCCCGAGGCGATCAGCAGCGCGTCGCAGGCCGCGTGCGCGGCGACGTCGCCGTCGGAGTGCCCGGCGAGGCCGGTCTCGCCCTCCCAGGACAGGCAGGCGACCCAGCAGGGCCGGCCCTGCTCGAACGGGTGCACGTCGACGCCGACGCCGACGCGCGGCAGCGCCACCGGGGCGGACGGCGCCGCCGGGCCGGGCGCGGAGGCGGGCGCGGTCACGACGACCGGCCGGACTCGGCCAGCGGCCGCCGGGCCAGCAGCGCCTCGGCGAAGATCAGGTCCGCGGGCCGGGTCACCTTGAACGCCTCGTCCGCGCCGGGGATGGTCGCCACCGGCACTCCGAGCCGCTCCACGAGGCCGGCGTCGTCGGTCACCGCCGGCTGGCCGTCCTCCTGGCTCGCGTAGGCCGCCTCCAGCACCTCCCGGCGGAAGCCCTGCGGGGTCTGGACCGCGCGCAGGCCGCCGCGCGGCGGGGTGCGCAGCACCCGCCCGTCCGCGTCGACCTCCTTGACGGTGTCCGCGAGCGCCAGCACCGGGATGACAGCCGGATGCCCGCCGAGCACGGCCCTCGCGACCGCGTCCACGAGCGACGGCGGGGTGAGCGGGCGGGCCGCGTCGTGCACCAGCACCACGCGGATGTCGTCGTCGAGCGCGCGCAGCGCGCCGCGCACCGAGTCGACCCGCTCGGCGCCGCCCGGCAGCACCCGCACATCGGGGCCGAGCAGCCGGCTCACCACCTCCACCAGGGTGGGCGGGGCGGCCACGACGATCTGCGACACCAGATCGGCCGCCAACAGCGACTGCACCGCGTGCACCAACATGGGGCGGCCGCCGAGCGGACGCAGCGCCTTGGGTACCCCGCCGCCGAGCCGCTCGCCTCGGCCGGCCGCCGGCACGACGACGGCGACCCGCGCGTCAGCCGCGTTCGCCCCGGTCACCGCTGACCTCGCTTGATCTCAGACCTCACCAGAATCCAGACCGATCAGGAGGCCGCCGACACCCCGGCGATCCCCGCCAGGCCAGCCAGCCACGTCCTGAGACAAGAAGAACCATCCCGCCGGGCCACCCCAGGCCCTTCCGGGCCGACGAAGCTCGCCCCGAACCTACCGGCCGCCCCGGCCCACCACAAACGCGCACCACCCCTGCACTGCGCGCACCACCGTCGTCTCCGCGACCACACCGGGCTGGCGCTCGGTGCGAGGCCGGCGCCGAGCGCCAGCGCTACGCGTAGCGCTCGAGGATGGAGGACTCGGCGAGGCGGGAGAGGCCCTCGCGGACGGCCTTGGCCCGGGTCTCGCCCACGCCCTCGACGGCCTGCAGGTCGTCGACGCCGGCGGCGAGGAGCTTCTGCAGGGTGGCGAAGTGGTCGACGAGGCGGTCGACGATCAGGCGCGGCAGGCGTGGGATCTTCGCGAGCATGCGGTAGCCGCGCGGGCTGATCTGGCGGTCCAGCACGTCGGCGCCGCCGCCGAGCCCGAGGGTCCGCGCGAGCGCGGTCAGGTCGAGCAGATCGGTCGCCGACATCGCCGCCAGGTCGGTGAGCACCTCTGCCGGGCTGCCGACCTTGGCGCTGGCGGGCAGGTAGTCGCGCACGGTCAGCTCGCGCTCGGTCTCGACGCCGGCCATCAGCTCCTCGAGCTGCAGCGAGAGCAGCCGGCCGTCCGTGCCGAGCTCGACGACGTAGCTCTCGATCTCGTCGGCGATCCGGCGGACCATCTCGAGCCGCTGCAGGACGGAGATCGCGTCGCGCACGGTCACGAGATCCTCGATCTCCAGGGCGGACAGCGTGCCGGCGACCTCGTCGAGCCGCATCTTGTAGCGCTCCAGCGTCGCCAGCGCCTGGTTCGCGCGGGAGAGGATCGCGGCCGAGCCATCGAGCACGTAGCGACGGCCGACGACGTACAACGCGATGATGTGCATCGACTGGCTTACCGAGATGACGGGCAGGCCGGTCTGCCTGGCCACCCGCTCGGCGGTGCGGTGCCGCGTCCCGGACTCCTCCGTCGGAATCATCGGGTCCGGCACCAGGTGGACCGCGGCGCGCACGATCCGGGCGAGGTCGGACGACAGCACGATCGCGCCGTCCATCTTGGCGAGCTCCCGCAGCCGGGTCGCCGAGAACTCCACATCCAGCTCGAAACCGCCGGTGCAGATCCCCTCCACGACCTTGTCGCGACCGAGGACGATCAGCGCGCCGGTGTGACCACGGAGGATGCGCTCGAGGCCGTCGCGAAAGGGGGTTCCGGGCGCCACGGCGGCCAGCGTGGCCCGGAAGACGTCATCCCCGGGTGGTCCTGCCATCGGGCTCCTCTACTCCTCCCGCCCAGAACCTCCGGACGAGCGACTATGCCGCCGCCCGTGCGCCGGCGCCGCGGCCAAGCTCTCTTACCACGTTCGCAATGCTATCGAGCCCGCGGGTACCACCATGGAGGGCCTCCACGCGCGACGGCCGAAAAACATTTGACCTAGCGAACAGGTCGCCCTAACCACACCTTGTTGCCCGAGCGGGCATCTCCCTGTCGAAACTTTGATGGATGCACACCTCGATGGATCGTCAGGTCACTCCGGACAGCCGCCGCCGGGCGGCCCTCCAGGTGAACATCTCGGTGAACACGCCGCCCGCGGCCGTTCCAGACCGCTATCCGGCATACATCTCGCCGATCGCGGTGGGCAGATCGGTAACCTCCGTCACCGTCATCCCTTCCGGGGTCATCCCGGACAGGCGGGGCACGAGCGCGCGCCGGAAGCCGAGCCTGGCCGCGGCCGCCAGCCGCCGCTCGACGCCGCTGACGGCGCGGATCTCGCCGGTCAGCCCGACCTCGCCGAGCGCGATCAGGTCGGGTGGGATCGCCCGCTCCTGCACCGAGCTCACCATCGCCAGCGCCACGGCCAGGTCCGAGGCCGGCTCGTACAGCCGCACGCCGCCGACGGAGGCCGCGAAGATGTCACTCCCCCCGAGGCTGGTGAATCCAGACCGCTTCTGCAGCACGGCGGTGATCATCGCGACGCGGGCGCCGTCGAGCCCGGACACCGCCCGCCGCGGCGGCAACGGGGCCGGCCCCGCGCCGCCCGACCCGCCGCCCCCGCCGGTTCTGGCGACGACGTTCTGCGGAGCGACGAGCGCCTGGACCTCGGCGACGAGTGGCCGACGGCCCTCGACCATCACGGTGACGCACACGCCCGGAACGGCGCTCGCGGTCGCACCTCGGGACAGGAACAGGCCGCTCGGGTCGGCGATGCCCCAGATGCCGTTCTCGTTCATCTCGAAGCAGCCGACCTCGTCCGTCGGCCCGTAGCGGTTCTTGACCGCGCGGATCATCCGCAGCGCGGTCTGCTGGTCGCCCTCGAAATGCAGCACCACGTCGACGAGGTGCTCCAGCAGCCGCGGGCCGGCGACCGTGCCCTCCTTGGTGACGTGCCCGACCAGCACCGTGGCGAGGCCGAGCGCCTTGGCCGTACGGATCAGCGCGGCGGCGACCTCGCGGACCTGGGTCACGCCACCCGCCACGCCCTCGGCGCCGGCGGCGGAGATCGTCTGTATCGAGTCGACCACCAGCAGCGTCGGCTTGACCTCCTCGACGTGGCCCAGCAGCGCCCCGAGGTCCGTCTCGGCCGCGAGCCACAGGTCGGGGTGCAGCGTGCCGGTGCGCCCGGCGCGCAGCCTGACCTGCGCGGCCGACTCCTCGCCGGTGACGATGAGCGCCCGGTGACCGGCCTCCGCGCTGCGCGCGGCGACCTCCAGCAACAGCGTCGACTTGCCCACCCCCGGCTCGCCGGCGAGCAGGATCACGGCGCCCGGCACGATCCCGCCGCCGAGCACCCGGTCGAGCTCGTCGACGCCGGAGGCCCGCCGGTTCGCCGGTGTTGGGTCCACCTCCGTGACCGGCTGGGCCGGAACGGTCACCGTGGCGGCCGCGGTGGCACCCGAGCCTGGCACGGCCGCCCGCCGCGGCGCGGCACGCTGCGCCTCGAGCGTCCCCCACGCCTGGCAGCGCGCGCAGCGCCCCGCCCAGCGAATCGACTCGGTGCCGCACTCGCTACACCGAAACCCACCGTCGGCCCGCGACCGGTTGGCCCGCCCGCCGGCCGTCTCGTTCCCGCTGGACCGCGAAACCGCCATGGCCCGACGGTAGCCAGCGGGTGCGACAATGTTGCTGGTTCGCTCCGTGCGGGCACGGCCCTCCGGCAGCCCGCTCGCCTGGCGGCTCGCGGGCTACCTCCGGGCCGTGTCCTCCTCCGCGAACGGGCGCTGCGGCGACCTCGCTGCGGCCCAACCACGTTCGCTTCGCTCTGTGGCCGGGCCTCCGCGAGGCGCGCCTCCGCGCCCGCACGGTCACCCGCCGCTGTAACGGCAAGATCACCGCTAGAGCGTCCGCGGGCTGATCACGCGCCTTGCAGCCGGAGGTTCTTTCGACTGGGCGCGCCGTCGGCTCAGCCGGCGGTGGAGGTGGCGCTGGTTCCCACGGTCGGGGTGGCGGTGGAGCCGGCCGTCGGGGTGGCGGTGGAGCCCGCGGACGGTGTCGCGGACGTCGCCGCCGGCGGGGTCGCGGTGGGTGTCGCGGACGCGGACGGCGTGGCGGTGGGCGTGCCGGAGGCGCCGGGCAGCGGCTCCTCGACCGGCACGTCCAGGGTGACGGCGCCGGCCTTGGCGAACGTGAAGGTCACCTTCGTCGCGGAGCCCACCGGCAGGTCCTTCTTCAGGCCGGTGAGGCTCGGAGCCGAGCCGTTGGCGATGTAGATCTGGCCGCCCGCCGGGGGCAGCGTCGCCGGGCTGCCGGGTGCGCCCCCGGCCGCGTCCGGTGACGAGACACTGACCAGTTCGTCGGCCTGGCTCCCGCCGTTGAACAGGGCCGAGATGACCTGGGCGTCCTCGCCGGCCCTGACCGGGCCGGCGACGTAGACGTTGCGCAGGTCGATGGTGCCGACGGCGCCGTTGGCGGTGTTCGTCGTCGTGCGCGCCAGGCCCGTCATCGCGTCAGTGCCGCTGGCACAGGCAGCGAGCGCCGGAGCGGACAGCAGCGCGGCGGCGGCCAGCGCCGCCGCCGTGCGGCGCAGCGAGCGGGCCGGGGCGACGCCCGCGGCGCGCGAGATGGGCGGGGCGGACGTGACGGCGGGACGGCGCGAAATGGCTGCGCTGCGCGCCCCCGGACGGCGGCTCACGGCTCGGTGACTCCTGTCGTGCGGGCGCGGCACCCGAACAGGGCGCCCGCGCTGGTCCAGTAGCGCAGCCGGACGACGAGACGGGCACGGCGACGGCCGCGCGGGGGCGCCTTGGGCTGCTCGGCGCTAAGACTAGCCACCTGGTATGCGGACGTGCCTCGCGCGGGCGGCGAGCCCGGGTGCGGTGTGACCGCTGCCTCGCCGGCGATCCGCCAGGCCAGGCCGGCGGCGGTTCAGGTAGTGCTCCGTCGCAGGAGGTCGCCGCCCGGGTCGGGTAGGTCCGCGACCCCGCCATGGATCAGGGCGGTACCGGTGCGTCAGCTCCGGTGCCGACACCGGTCGGAATCTCGCGATTGCCAACTACTCCGCTACGCCATGCCACCGTTTTGTCGGCGCGGAGTACACGGGCCGGTCACCGCGTGCGGCGACGGAATGCGACGCGCCGAAGTCTCGGTCCGGTTTGGGCCGGCGGAACTGAGCCGCCGCGCGTCTCGGCCTTCGGTGCGGGGCCACGCGGCGTGTTCATGAACGGTCCGCCGGGCGCCGTTCGACCGGGACATGACGGCGGTGTGGCCGCGCGAGTGTGGCGAGCGTTTCAGCAGGTCGGGACGCGGGTCGGACAGTTCGGTCAGACCAGCCGGACGGCTTGACCGAAGCGGCGCAAGCCGACGCCGGGCGGTGTTCGTGGTTGGCGGAGCGTGGCCAGAACGCTCCGCTGCGGCGGACCAGAGCGGCCCCGTCGACCGCGCGCGACCCCGCATGCGTCTGACCTGCAGCGATGCGTGCGTGTTACGCTGGTAGAGGCGGAAGGGGCACGTGACACATGGCTTTCCAAGTCGGCGAGACCGTCGTTTACCCGCATCACGGGGCTGCTCTCATCGATGCGATTGAAACGCGCGTCATCAAAGGTGAAGAGAAACTCTATCTCGTGCTCAAGGTGGCTCAGGGCGACCTGACCGTGCGCGTACCGGCCGACAACATCGGCATGGTTGGCGTGCGCGATGTCGTCGGCCAGGACGGCCTGGAGCGCGTCTTCGAGGTGCTGCGCGCGCCGCACACCGAGGAGCCGACCAACTGGTCGCGCCGGTACAAGGCCAACCTCGAGAAGCTGGCCTCGGGCGACGTGAACAAGGTGGCCGAGGTCGTTCGCGACCTGTGGCGACGTGACCGGGAGCGCGGCCTGTCGGCCGGCGAAAAGCGGATGCTCAGCAAGGCTCGGCAGATCCTCGTCAGTGAGCTTGCCCTCGCCGAGGGCACCAACGAGGACAAGGCCGAGGCCATGCTCGACGAGGTCCTTGCCGGTTGACCACGTCTCAGCTAGCTCGCTGACCCTCCGGGTCAGACGAAGCGGGTCGTCTCGCCTGCACGCAGGTGTTGGGACGGCCCGCTTTGCCATGCCCGGAGTCGGGCCCAGCGGGTCGGTCCAGCCGCGCGGATCAGGGCCGGCCAGTCGGACGAGGCAGGGCCGGCCCGGTGGGACGGCCCTGGCCGGGCGGCTGGCACGATGGCGGTGATGAACGGGAAGCAGGGTAAGGCGGGCACGGCGGACACGTGGGCGACCGATGGGCGTCCGTTCGCCGACGTCGTGCTCGAGTGGTACGGGCTGGTGGCGCGGGATCTGCCCTGGCGGCGGCCGGAGGCCGGGCCCTGGGGCGTGCTCGTCAGTGAGGTGATGCTGCAGCAGACGCCCGTGAACCGGGTGCTGCCGGTCTGGGCGGCCTGGCTCGCGCGCTGGCCCGACCCAGCCGCGCTCGCGGCGGAGCCGGCCGGCGAGGCCGTTCGAATGTGGGGGCGTCTTGGCTACCCGCGCCGGGCGCTGCGCCTGCACCAGGCGGCGACCGCCATCGTCGAGCGGCACGGCGGCGCGATCCCGGACGGCCTCGACGATCTGCTCGCCCTCCCAGGTATCGGCACTTACACGGCCCGCGCGGTCGCCGCGTTCGCGTTCCGGCAGCGCCATGCGGTGGTCGACGTGAACGTCCGGCGTCTGTTCGCCCGCGCGGTCGAGGGCGCCGCCGAGGGTCCCGCCACGGTCAGCCGTCGCGACCTCGCCGCCGTCGAGAACCTGCTGCCGGCCGATCCGGAGACCGCCGCCCGGGCCAGCGCCGCGTTCATGGAGCTCGGCGCGCTGGTCTGTGTCGCCCGGGCACCCCGCTGCGACGGCTGCCCGGTCCGGGAACGGTGCGCGTGGCTGCTCGCCGGCAGCCCACCCCACGACGGCCCGGCCCGGCGCCCGCAGGGCTACGCCGGCACCGACCGCCAGGTGCGTGGCCGGCTGCTCGCCGTGCTGCGAGACGCGGACGGCCCCGTCGACGCGGCCCTGCTCGACGCCGTCTGGGACGAGCCGGTCCAGCGGGAGCGCGCCCTGCGCGGCCTCCTCGACGACGGCCTCGCCGTCGCCGTCGGGCCTGGCAGGTACGCGCTGCCCGGCGATGTCACGGCGAGTCTGTCGGTCTGACCCGCGGCGCGATCAGGTCGTGGACCGCGTCGGCGGTCGCCGGGTGATCCGCCAGCAACCGGGCGACCTCGGCAACACCCGGATAGGTACGCCCGGCATCGGCCGGGTCCACCGCGGGCACGGTGGAGGCCGGACGGTCCGACCAGGGCGCGACCCACGCGTCCAGGTCCGCCAGGTTCCCGGGGAAGGTACGGCCCGCCTCGCGCACGAGCGTCGGTACCAGCTCGCCCGCGTGGTCACGCAGTGTCGTGACCAGTGTCGGCAGCCAGGGAAGCAGGACTGGGTCGGGCAGCCGCGCGAACGCCTTGGAGATCATCTCGACCGCGAACGGGGTAAGCGTCGGCACTGGCTCCAGGGCCTGGACGAGACCCGCCAGATAGCGCGGGAACGCCGGGACGGTGAGCGGGCCCGCGAGCAGGTCGTCGCAGCGCGCTCGCAGCTCGGCCATGGGCAACTGACCGAGCCGGGTCTGGGCGGCCCACAGCAGCGCGACCCGGGCCGGCTCCTCTGGATGGGACTGGCGCACGGCCAGCTCCAGCTGCGCGCGATCACAGCCGAGGGACAGCGCGAGGTTCTCCAGGGTCAGCAGGAAGCCGAGCATGGAGGCCACCTGGCGGACACCGACGTCCTCGGCGGTGAAGGCGGTCGGCAGCAGCGTGCAGTAGTGCGCGTACCCGCCCTTGACGAACTGCTCGCACCAGGCCGGCAGGCTCGGCTCGTTGACCCGGTAGTAGTCCAGCAGGCGGCGGATGCGGCGCAGCACCTCGGGCGCGTCGTCGACGGTCCGTTCGGTGGTGAGCAGCTCGACGGCGCGGGCGCCCAGCTCCTCGGCGAGGCGGCGGCTGTCGAGATAGACGATCGCGTCCTCGACGGCGGCGAGCGCGACCGCCGCGGTGGCCGTCGGCGCCCAGGCGGCGCGCCGCAGCCGCTGCTCCACCGCCTGCTCGATGGTGACCGCCTCGTAGCCCAGCTCGATCAGCACTCGCTGGTGCCGGCCGATCGCCACGTCCCAGCTCTCCTGGACGGAACGCTCGCCAAGCCGCCGTACCCCGAGGATGGGACGGATCGCCCCATCTGGCAGCAGGTAACGCAACATCCACAGCAGGTGCGAGCACTCGGCCAGCTCGGGGCTCGCCGCGAGGTCGATCAACACCCGTTGCACGGTGCGCTTGTCCAGATCGAGCCCAAGCGGGGCAAGCCGGTCGTAGACGTCCTGGGCGAGCGGCGGGAGCGCGTCGTAGCCGACCTGGCCGATCCGGTCTCCGCCGAGCAGGATCTCGCACAGCCGCCGCACGTCACGGCGGCCGGGAACGACGTCCTTCTCGATGCAGGTGACCGCCGCGTCCTGGAAGTCGTACGGCGTGGGGCGGGCCCGGTTGCGCAGCCCGGCGAGCAGGATCGAGGTCTCGAACACGGCGATCGCGTCGGCGGTGCTGGCGAGGTAACCGCTTCGGCGGGCCAGCCTGACGATGTCCACGGACCAGCCGAGCAGCTCGGCCTCGTCCAGCCCATCGAGCGCCGGCGGCCGTTCGAGGAAGCCCACCAGGGGCTCGGCAGCGCCGCCCGGCCCGTCCCGGCCTTCGGCGCCGCCGGCCTGGCGGCCGTCGGGACCGGTCCTGCCCGGCCCCGTCCCGCCCGTCCTGGCCACCTTCGCGGGCCGGGCGCGGCGGCCCGTGGCGCGACCGTCGGTGAGCTGGAACGGGGTGACGCCCGAGCGGGTCAGCGCCTTCGCCCAGGTGGCCCGCGCGATCGACACGGATCCGCCGGCGAGGCCGAACTGCGCCTCGATGGCCGAGTGGCTGGACGGGATGAGCCCATACATCCAGCGGGTGGCCGTCACCGGGCCGATCTCGTAGGTCTCGTGGATCTCGTGGATCTCCTGGCCGGGCGGCTCGACAGCCGGCTCCCGGCGGGGCGGCTCCCACCCGGGCGGACCGGCGAGCGTGCCGAACTCGGGGACGCGGCTGACGGCGTGAAACGCGCCGCAGACGTAGAGGCACTCCGACCGGTCGACGCCGGACCGGGCCAGGTGCTCCCGGATCCGGGTCCACATGTGGCGCTCGCGTTCCTCGTCCCGGGCCAGCCGGTGGCCACCGCCCGCGGGCGTCATCCGCCGGAACAGGCTGCCGATGAGCGTCATCGCCTGCCGGTAGGTGTCGTAGTCGGCGACCGCCAGTGGCTGCTCGACGTACTGGTCCCACCATTCCGACCAGTGCCGGACCCGCCCGTGCCGCAGCAGGAACTCCTCCAGCTCGGCGAACCGGGGGCGCAGGTCGCCGATCTCGATGCCGACCGCGTCGCCGTGTAGCGCCGCCTCGTCGCCGCGGTCGGGGTCCGCGGGCTCGGCGGCCCCCCCGCCCCCGTCCGGCGCGTCCCGCGGTGCCGGGCGGGCGCTGGCCGCCGCCTCGGCCGCCGCGCGTTCCTCCCACTGGAAGAGGTGGTCGGTCGACCAGTCGACGAGCACGAGCTCGACGTCCGGCGTCTCGAGCGCGTAGGCGATCGCCTGGTACTCGGCGGAGGCCTCGGTGATCGGCGCGACGATGCTCAGTGGGCCCCAGCCGGCGGGAAACCCGGCCAGCTCGTGGGCGAACGCCTGCGGCGCCACCGGCAGCCGGCAGTTGCGTAGCTCACCGAGCAGAGGCCGCAGATCCTCGCACAGCTCCAGGTAGATGACTTTCGGCCGCTTCTCCCACAACCGGCTGGCCATCGCCAGTGCCGACGCCGGCGAGTGGTGGCAGACGGGGAAGATCTCGAGCGGCTCGCGCAGCGCCCAACCGACGTCATCGACCAGGCCGGCCATGATCTCGGCTAGCGCGGTCGAATCCGCCGCGAACGCCGCCGCCGCGTCGACGAGCCTTTCCCGCAGCACGCCGAAGGGCTCAGCGGAGCTGGTAGAGCCGGTCGAGCTGGCAGAGCCGGCGGAACCGTTCGTGACCTTGGTGTGCCCGTGGGCGCGATCCGCGTCGAGGCCGCTGGCCGGTCCGCCGTGCACGCGCGCCGGGCTCACGACAGGGTCGCGATCGCCTGACGGCCGCCTTCGAGGAAGTCCGGCCACAGCCCGCCGTCCTTCTTGCTGCGCGGCTCGACGACACCGTGCCAGTACTTGTTGAGGATGGCGAGATCCTCGGGGCTGCGGCGGGCGAGCGAGCCGACCAGCGAGCTCGCGAGGGCGCCCGCGCCCAGCACCCGCTCCCCGAAGAACTGGCTGTGCAGGATCGCGTCCTCGAGCACGCCGATCTGCTCGGCGGTGGAGAGGGCCGATTCGAGCTTCTCGTCATCGCTGGTCGCCGAGGCCGCGGCGGCCCGCAGGTCGGCGAAGCTCTGCAGCAGGATGTCGAGCAGCGTCGGCGGGACGTCCAGCTCGATCTGGTGGCGGCGCAGCAGCTCCGTGGTGCGGAACCGGACGATGTCTGCCTCGCTGCGCTTGTTCGTCACCACCGGGATCCGGACGAAGTTGAACCGGCGCTTGAGCGCCGAGGAGAGGTCGTTGACACCCCGGTCACGGCTGTTCGCTGTCGCGATGATCGAGAATCCCGGCTGGGCGAACACGGTGTTGTCGCTGTCGAGCTCGGGAATCGAGACGTACTTCTCCGACAGGATCGAGATCAGCGCGTCCTGGACGTCGCTGGTCGACCGCGTGAGCTCCTCGAACCGGCCGATCATGCCGCGTTCCATGGCGGTCATGATCGGCGAGGGGATCATCGACTTCCTGGACTGCCCCTGCGCGATCACCATCGAGACGTTCCACGAGTACTTGATGTGGTCCTCGGTGGTGCCGGCGGTGCCCTGGACGACCAGCGTCGAGTCACGGCTGATCGCCGCCGCGAGCAGCTCGGCGAGCCAGCTCTTGCCGGTCCCCGGGTCCCCGATCAGCAGCAGGCCACGGTCGGACGCGAGCGTCACGATGGCGCGCTCGACCAGGCTCGCCTCGCCGAACCACTTCTGGTCGACGCCGCGGTCCAGGCGGTCGGAACGCTGGGAGCCGAGGACGAACAGGCGGACCATCCGCGGGCTCAGGCGCCACGAGAAGGGCTTGGGCCCGTCGTCGACGGACTCCAGCCAGTCCAGCTCGTCGGCGTACTTGACCTCGGCGGGGGCACGCAGCATCTCGGCGGTCATACGTGGGTCTCCACGGGTGTCGGCGTACGGATACGGGAAGTCGAGAACGAGGTCGAGAACGAGACGAGAACGACCAGGAGAACGAGCACGTCAGGCGAGGAAGCTCTTCAGCTCGAAGACGAGCTTGCGGACGTGGCCCGAGATCACGGGCGTGCCCAGGTCCTTGAACCGGTCACGGAACCAGGGGTTCACGCTCTGGCGGCCGGAACTGTTCACCGATCCGACCGGGATGAACCGCACACCGGACCGGTGGACCGATTCGATGGCGTCGAACAGCGGCTGGGACCGGTCGAACTCGTAGAAGTCCGAGATCCACACCATGGCCGTGTTCCGCGGATCGACGATCTTGGGGCGGGCCATGGCCATCGCGACCGGGCCGTCGTTGCCGCCACCGAGGCTGGTACGCAGCAGGACCTCGAACGGGTCGTGCACCCAGGGTGTGAGGTCGAGCGCCCGGGTGTCGTACGCGATCAGGTGGACGTCCACCTTGGGCAGGCCCGCGAAGATCGACGCCAGGATGGTGCAGTTCACCATCGAGTCGACCATCGACCCGGACTGATCGACCACGACGATCATCCGCGCCGGCGTCGTCCGCCGGGCCGTCTGCCGGTAGTACAGCCGGTCGACGTAGAGGCGCTGGTCGTCGGGATTCCAGTTGGTCAGGTTCCGCCAGATCGTGCGGTCCAGGTCCAGGTTGCGGTACACCCGCTTCGGCGGCACCGAACGGTCGATCGTCCCGACGCTCGCCTTCTCCACCTGGGTGCGCAGCACCTCGGCGACCTCGTCGACGAACCGGCGGATCAGGGACTTCGCGTTGGCCAGCGCGACACCCGACAGGTTGCTCTTGTCCCGCAGCAACTGCTCGATCAGGGACATGCTCGGCGTGAGCTGGCTGGCGAGGGCGTTGTTCGCCAGCACCTCGCGCAGGTGCATCCGGCGCACCAGGTCGGCCTCGATGTCGCCGAGCACACCACCCAGCCCGGCCGTCGCGTCGCCGTCGCCGGTGCCCGGCCCGCCGAGCGCCTGCCTGAGCCAGCCGGCGTCGCTCTGCCAGCCGGCGAGCCGACCGGCCGTGACGCCGCCCGACCCGGTCGCGAACACGTTGAGAAGCAGTTTCGACATCAACGCCGCGCTGCGCACCTCCGCCTCACCGACGGGAGCGCCGGGCACGTCGGCGGCCTCGTGCCCGGGTGACGCGGGCTCGTCGCCGGTCGTGCCCCGCCGTTCGAGCAGGCCCGGGATCTGATCGGCCAGCGCCGGGAAGCGCTGCACGATGGTGTCGATGGACACGGCCGGGTCGAGCAGCGCAGGCGGCAGGCCGAGATCCTCGACGACGGCGACGCTCGCCGACTCCAACGCGGGCTGCTCGTCCGGCGCGAAGATCCGGGCCAGCAGCCGCCAGTACAGGACCTGGCGACGGTTCTCGAGCGCCGCGACGTCGAGGTCCATGGACTCCTCGCCGATCGGGTTCGGGATCGGGTTCATCGGCGCAGCAACCGTCCGGCCCGCTCGCGCAGCACGGCGACGGCGTCACCGTTCTTGGCCCGCGTCTTCGCGATCTTCGGATCGGGGGCGCCGAGAGCCCAGTCGCCGGCGTGGGCCGTCACCGGCTTCTTCCTGACGACGGCCTGGGCCGCCAGCGGCCGAAGCCACCACCGGTCGTCGTCCCAGCGCAGCAGCCCCAGGCAGGCGGACGAGGCGGCCAGCAGCGCCGGTGTCAGTGGACCGAGGCTCGACGCAGGGTCCACGGCCGGGTCGGCCTCGACGACCAGCGCCGTTCCGGCCAGGTCGAACGTCAGCGTCCGGGTGACCTCGTCCAACGCGGTCTTGTACCCCTCGATCAGAACGGGCTCGGTGATCCGGACCGGATGCCGGTCGAGCGGCGCGGGAGCCGAGGACACCGTCTCCGCCAGCCGTACCCGGGCGGTGACGAACGGGTCCGCGGCGTCACCGAGACGGGCGGCGTCCTCCCGCCAGACCAGATCGCCGCTGTCGAGCGACACCATGTCCGCGACCTCCAGCACCCGGTGCTCGGCGAGCGCGCCCAGCAGCACCGGGTAGTCCGCGAACAGGCGCCACAGCGCCGGCCCGACCAGGGTGTCGACCTTCGCGACGGTCACGCCGGTACGCACGAGCCGGGGCCGACCGCCGGCGCCGCCTTCCGCGGCGGGTTCCAGGATGGCGTGGACCTGTACCCGCGCGGCGGTGTCGTGCTCGGCCACCTCCGCGCCCAGCACCAGGAGCCGCCCGGACACCAGGCCCGTGGGCTCGCCGCCGGCCGGCCCGGCCGGTGGCGACCAGTCGCCACGCCAGGCCAACAGCAGCGCCCGCGCCCACAGATCGGCCCAGCGCCGGACCGGCGGGCCGGCGGCCGTCCCGACCTGGCCGGACGCGCGCAGCTCCGCCGCCAGCCCGTCGAGCAGCACCGCCAGCCGGCGCAGCCGCGGCTCGGCCAGCGCGGCCTGGCGGGCCTGGGCCGACGACGAGACGACGTCCTCGTCGACGCCACGCCAGCCGGTGATGGCCACGTCCCGCAGCCAGGAGCGGCATCCGGCGAGCGCCGGTTCCCAGTCCGGCGGCGGTGGCGGCGCGATGGGTCCTCCCACCGGTTCCCCGGTCAGCCTGTCCCGGCCCAGGGCAGCGTCGAAGCTGGCGAGCAGGGCATCGTGCGCGGCGCCCAGCACCGCGGCCCGCGCGCCGGCGAGCGCGACCAGCGCCTCGTCGGTGACCGAGCCCGCCACGATCTTCTCGGCGGCGTCGCGGGCGGCCGGACCCATCGGCGTCGCCGCCACCGCGCCCGCCAGGGCACCTAGCGCGTCACCGCGGGCCGCGTCGAGCCGCCCGAGGCCCTCCACCAGGACGTCGTCGAAACCGTCGACCAGGGCGAACGCCTCCGCGACCCCGGCGGGCGCGGCGCCGGCGAGCGCGTGGAGCTGCGTGGCGAGCATCTACAGGACCGCCCGCCCGGCCGGGAACCAGTCCAGCTCGGGGACGGGCAGGGCGACGTCCGGCAGCTCCAGGTAGCCGAGGTGGCGCAGGAACCCGCTGAACACGGAGGCCGCCTCCAGCCGGGCGCGCTGGCCCCGCAGGCGTGACACGACGTCGTCCGCGGACATGGCGTCCTCGGCGCCGTCGACGCGCAGGTACCGCGCCACCCGCCCGCCGCCGTACTGGAGCACCGCGGCGTCGACCAGGGCGCGCAGGTGGTTGCACAGCCCGGCACTGGTCAGCCCGCCGCACGGGCGGTTGTTGTTCGTGCCGCAGCTGTACTCGTGCGTCCCCGCGACGATCGACGAGACGTACACCCGCCCGATGTCCGAGCCGCTCGACACGACTCCCCGCAGCCGGCCGTCGGCCAGCTCGACGAAGGGCACCTTCGCCAGCGCCCGCGGCTCGACGGGCGGCACCACCCGCCCCACACCGCGCCGGCGCGTGTCACGCCCCTGCGCACCGCCAGCACCCACCGCACCGCCAGCACCCACCGCGCATCGACCTCCGCCGGCCCGACGACTCGTCCCGTCTGCCGCTACTTGTATCGCGGCGGTCCGACAGTTCTCGGCGGACGATCCCGGGCAGATCCGGGCAGATCGCTAGGGCAGGCGGTAGCGGTAGCCGACGCCGCGGACGCTCTCGATCGACCAGGGGGTGTCGGCGGTGTCGCCGAGGCGGCGGCGCAGGCGGCGGACGTGGACGGCGAGTGTGTTCGAGTCCATCTGCGAGGTGCCCCAGACCAGCTCGAGCAGGCTCTCGCGAGGCACGACCCGGCCGGCGCGCTCGAGCAGGACGCGCAGGAGCCGGAACTCCCGCGGCGGCACCGCGACCGGTACGCCGTCGACCCGCACCTGGTGCGCGCCGATGTCGAGCATCACCGGGCCGACCCTGAGCACCTCCGGATCATGCTCACCGATGACGGTGGGTCCCGGTCGCCCGGCGACCCAGCCGACCACCGGACCGGCCGCGACGGCCGGTCCGCCTGGGCCGACGGCCGCGCCCGGACCGCCGACGGCGGCGACCGGGCTCCCCGCCACGGCCACGGGTTCCGCCACCGGCAGGCCCGCGAGCGCGAGGACCTCGCTGGCCAGGTACGGCTTGGCGACGCACGCGCTCGCGCCCGCCTCCAGTCCCGCCGCGGCCTGCGACCGGTCCTCCGGGCCGAGGCCGAGCAGGATGGTCATCTCGCCGCGGCCACGCATGGCCCGCAGCGCGCGCACCACGCCGATGCCGTCGAGGACCGGCAGCGTGGCGCTGACGAGCACCGTGGACGGCCCGAGCCGGCCGGCCTCCAGCAGGGCGAGCGCCCCGTCGCCGACCACCCGCGCCTCGGCGCCGCGGGCACCGAACGCCGCGACCAGCTCGTCGTCCACGTCGACGTCGGCGATCAGCACCACCGCGGAGCGCGCCGCCAGACCGCCGGCCGCCGCCGCACCGACCTGGACCGAGCCGACCTGAGGTAGACCGGCCTGCACGGCACCCTGGGGCATGCTCAGCCGAACCGCCCGGAGATGTAGTCCTCGGTGCGCTTCTCGCCGGGGTTGGTGAAGATCTTGGTGGTCTTGTCGTACTCGATCAGCTTGCCGGGCTGGCCGGTCGCCTCGAGCGAGAAGAACGCGGTCGCGTCGCTCACCCGGGAAGCCTGCTGCATGTTGTGGGTGACGATCACGATCGTGTAGCTGTTCTTCAGCTTCGCGATGAGGTCCTCGATCGCCAGCGTCGAGATCGGGTCGAGCGCGGAGCAGGGCTCGTCCATGAGCAGCACCTGCGGCTCGACGGCGATCGCGCGGGCGATGCAGAGCCGCTGCTGCTGGCCACCGGACAGGCCGGCACCCGGGCGGCCGAGGCGGTCCTTGACCTCGTCCCACAGGTTGGCGCCGCGCAGCGACTCCTCGGCGCGTTCGTCGAGCAGCGACTTCTTGCGGGTGCCGTTGAGCTTCAGCCCGGCGACGACGTTCTCGTAGATGGACATCGTCGGGAACGGGTTCGGCCGCTGGAAGACCATGCCGACCTGGCGACGCACGTTCACCGGGTCTACCCCGGCCCCATACAGGTCCTCGCCGTCGAGCAGGACCTTGCCCTCGACGCTCGCGCCCGGGATGACCTCGTGCATCCGGTTCAGCGTGCGCAGCACGGTGGACTTGCCGCAGCCGGAGGGGCCGATGAACGCGGTGACGTTCTTCGGCTCGATGGCGAGGTTCACGCCCGCTACGGCCTTGAACTTGCCGTAGAAGACGTTCAGCCCCTGGATGTCGATTCGGGTGGCCATTGCTACCTCTGCTACCTGAGCCGTCGGGGCTCGGTCGACGCGAACGGGGTCCCTCCCAGGTCGGCTTCGCCGGCCTGGGAACTCGTGATTCGGTTTGCGGAGACGTTGCTCATCGAGGCGGTCAGACCCTGGTCCGGCGCGCGATGAAGCGCGCAATCAGGTTCAGCAGCATGACAATGATGATCAGGACGAGCGCGGCCGACCAGGCACGGTCAATGGCCCAGCTCTGCGGCTTCGCGGCCTCGGAGAAGATGTACAACGGAAGGGCCGCCTGGTGGCCCGAGAACGGGTCGTTGTTGATGGAGTCGTTCCCGAAGACCGTAAGCAGCAGCGGCGCGGTCTCGCCGGCCACTCGGGCGATGGCCAACATGACGCCCGTCACAATGCCCGGCAGCGCCGTGGGAACCACGACCTTCAGGATCGTGCGCCACCGCGCGACCCCGAGCGCGTAGCTCGCCTCGCGCAGCTCGTTCGGGACCAGCTTGAGCATCTCCTCGGTGGAGCGGACCACCGTCGGGATCATCAGGATGATCAACGCCAGCGAACCGGCGAATCCGGTCTGCGGGGCACCCAGGACGATCAGGTAGAAGGCGTAGATGAACAGACCGGCGATGATCGACGGCAGACCGGTCAGCACGTCGACGAAGAAGCTGATCGTCCGGCTGATCCGGCCGCGGCCGTACTCGACCAGGTAGATCGCGACCAGCACGCTGAACGGCACCGCGATGAGGCTCGCGAGGGCGATCTGCTCCAGGGTGCCGATGATCGCCGCATAGGCGCCGCCGCCGTGGTCGCGAGCCCTGACGCCCCGCATCGAGTGGGTGAGGAACTCGACGTCGAGGCGAGCGGCACCCTTGCTGATCACCGTGACCAGCACGGCGACGAGCGGGACCATCGCGAGCAGGAAGGCCCCGATGAGCAGCGTCGTCGCGAACCGGTCCCTGGCCCGCCGGCCGCCCTCGACCACTACGGAGGCGATCGTCTGGCCGGCCGCGAAGAACAGCAGCGAGAGCAGAAGGATCTGGATCTCGCTGTCCATCGGGGTGGCGAAATACAGCAACAGGGAGATGCCGACGGACGCGACGGCGATCACCGGCAGCGCGAAGGCGGGCAGCTTGTTGCCATGAAGGTGCAGCTTGTCGGCCGCGGGGGCGCCCTCGGGTGCCACTGTCAGGGTGCTCATGCCGCGGCCCCCGAGAACTCGGCCCGGCGGGCGATGATGGCCCGCGCGGCGATGTTGACCAGCATGGTGACGATGAACAGCACGAGACCGGACGCGATCAGCGCGCCGCGGCCGGTGTCGTTGGAGTCGCCGAAGCCGTTCGCGATGTTCGCGGCGATCGTGTTTCCGGCCGGTTCGAGGAGGTGCACCGAGATACCGAACGACGCGGGCAGGACCATCGCGACCGCGATGGTCTCGCCCATCGCCCGGCCGAGGCCCAGCATCGAGGCGCTGATCACGCCGGGCTGGCCGTAGGGCAGCACCGCCGTGCGGATCATCTCCCAGCGGGTCGCCCCGAGCGCGAACGCCGCTTCCTTGTGCGCGATCGGGACCTGCTTGAAGACCTCGCGCGAGATGGCCGCGACGATCGGCAGGACCATGATGGCGAGAACGACGCCCGCCACGAAGATCGACCGACCGACCGAGCCGCTCGCGGTGCTGAAGATGCCGATGTCATCCGGTGCGTCGGCGATGCCGGCGATCAGAGACACGACGACGCCAAGTACCACGCCCGCGGTGATGGGTGTGCCCACGGAGTTGCTTCCCGTGGCCGTGGCGCGGCGGATCAGACCGAAGGCCAGGCCCAGGATCGCCCCGCCGAGCGGAGTCCACGGGAACCAGGGAAGGTACTGGCTCAACCAGCTCTGGGTGCCGTTCATGTGTGGCGCGAGGATGGCCAGGCCCCACAGGCCGTAGACGACGCTGGGCACGGCGGCCAGCAGGTCGACGATGTAGCCCAGCGCGTCACCGACCCGGCGGGGCGCGTAGTTCGTGATGAACAGGGCGATCCCGACGGCCACCGGCACCGCGATGATCATCGCGACCGCGGCCGTGACGACCGTGCCGAACAGCAGCGCGGCGATGCCGAACCGCGGGTTGCCGGCCTCGTTCGGGAACCACGTCTGCGTGGTGAAGAAGTTCGCCTTGTTGGCGCCCAGCGCGTCCGTCGCCTTGAGAACGAGGAACAGCGCGATCGCCGCCATGAGCGCCAGCAGCAGGAAGCCGCAGAGGCGCGTCACGTTCTTGAAGGCCGCGTCGGCGAAGCTGACCTTCGCCTTGGCGCGTGGAGCGGTATCGGTATCGGTATTGGGAGGGGACTCACCACCGCCAGTCCCCCCTGGCTCGGACGGCGCCGGGCCGGCCGTCTGGGCGGCCGGTTCTGTGGTCATCGTCCCCTCCTGATCATCTGGTTCCGAGACTTGTCATCAGGACCGACAAACGTGGCGAGCCGCGGCCGGGCCGAACGCCCCGGCCGCGGCCGCATCAACACACGCACGGGCCGAACCGGCCCGGTCCTCCCGCCGGATGCCCGTTGCCCGACCAGCCATCGGCACGGCCACGGGCATCCGGACGGAAGGTCACCTCAAGGCCGAAGATCAGCCAAGGGTGGCGACGACGCCCTGGACCTTGGTGGCCACCGCGCTAGGCAGCGGCGCGTAACCCAGGTCAGAGATCGAGGCCTGACCGGCCTCGGACGAGGTGTAGGTCAGGAAGGACTTCACCAGGGCAGCCTTGGCGGGGTCGAGGCCCTTGGTGCAGACGATCTCGTACGAGACCAGGTACGCCGGGTAGGCACCCGGGGTCGCGGTCTTGTAGTCGAAGGTCAGGACCAGGTCGTTGCCATCCTTGGCGGTGGCGGTGGAGACGCCCTTGGAGGCGCCGTCCGTGCTGACCTTGACGAACTCACCGGCAGCGTTCTTCAGCTGGGCGGTCGACAGGCCGGAGTTCTCGGCGTACGACAGCTCGACGTAGCCGATCGCGCCCGGGGTGGACTTGACCGTCGAGGCGATGCCGTCGCTGCCCTTCGAGCCCTGGCCGCCCGTCGCCTTCCAGTCGGAACTGTGGTCGAAGGTCCAGTCCGAACCGCCGGCGCCGGCCAGGAACTTGGTGAAGTTGTCGGTGGTGCCCGAGCTGTCCGAGCGGTGCACCGACGCGATGGCGGTGTCCGGCAGGGACGCGCTGCCGTTGTCGGCCTTGATCGCCGGGTCGTTCCACTTGGTGATCGCACCCGAGAAGATCTTGGCGACGGTCCCCGGCGACAGCTTGAGGTCGCTCACGCCCGACAGGTTGTAGACGACGGCGATCGGGCCGACCACCATCGGGATGTCGACGACCTCGCCACCGGTGCAGCGGGCCGCGGCGGCCGTCTTCTGGTCGTCCTTGATCGCGGAGTCGGAGCCGGCGAAGTCGACCTGCTTGTCGATGAACGACTGGCGGCCGGTGCCGGAGCTGGACGACGCGTAGGCGACGGTCGTGCCGCTGCAGGCGTCCTGGTACGCACTGATCCACTCGTCCATCGCGTTCTTCTGCGCGGACGAGCCGCCACCGCTGATGCTGCCGGTGGCGCAGTCGATCGCCGCCGCGCCCCCAGCGGATGCGGACCCGCTGGCCGGAGTGCTCGGCGTGTCGCCGTTGTCGTCCGAACCACATGCCGCGACGCTGAGCAGTGCCGCGACGGCGATGCCGGCGGCGGCGGACTGGCGCTTGCCTACCTTCACGAGTAGCCCTTCTTTGTGGCGCCGCGAGGCGCCTGCCCCCAGCGGTCCCGTCCGGACCACCGGTGAATCATCGAAGCGGCCCATAGTGAACCGGGAATGAACAAACCCGAACGCAAACCGGACACACACTGGAACAGCTACCCGTTTAGGTTGATCCGGAGCCAACAGGCTCGGGGATCCCAGGCATGGCTACGAGCCGTGATGGCATTTGACCCGTTGGTACACAGACGGCCTACGCGACAACTACGCCGGCTCCGGCCGCCGCACCGTCTCCTCCACGCCCCCTTCCGTTCACCCCCCATCCCGGAGCGACAACCCACCACCATCCGGTAGCCCTCCACGCTCGCGCGTCAGGCCAACAGGAAAGTGGTCGGACAACTACGGAACGAAACCGACCGTCAGTCGAGCGCTGCTCGATGTCCCATCTGCCCGGGGATCACCCTTCACCCCTTGCTCGTCCCGTCCGATTGCTGTTCAGCAAAGCCACGGTTGCTGACAGCATTCGTCCTATAGCCATGGGTCATGGGTGATGGCTGACCCCGTCCAGGCTCGCGCCCGGCATCGGAGCCGGAACTGAACGCGAGCGTTCGCATGGCCTCGGCTACCCGCCGGTCGCGGCCAGCGGCTGGCGTCAGCCAGGCAGAAGGAGGATGTGCATGAAAGACACCGCCATCGACGTCGGTGACCTGGGCCCCGAGGACCTCGGCGGCGAGGACCTCGGCGGCGCCGGAGGGTCCGAAGCCATGGACCCCGCGCCGGAGCCGGGCCCGCTCGCCGAGCTGCCGCGTTCGCTCGCCGAGGTGACCAGCGTCCACGACGGGGATGTGGCCGAGTACCGGCTGCTGCTCTCCCCGGGAGCGACCGCCGCCGAGGTCACCGCGGCGATGGTCCTCATGCCGCCCGCGTCCGCCCTGGTGAGCCACCGCGCCGACGCCGACATCCTGCTCGTCTTCCGCGAGCCCACCCACCCGTCCGCCGGCGCGGCCGTCTGGCCGCACGACGCCGGTCCCACGGCCGGCGGCCCTCGATCGGGCGGCCACCCTCGATCGGGTGGCGACGACCGGAGCCGGTACACCCCGGCGGCCAGACAGCCCAGCTAGCGGCGGTCCGGCAGGCGGCGGCGGGCCCGCGCCGGCTCCCCCGGAGGGACCGCGCCGGCCCCGTCGCGGAACCGCCGACGAGGGCAGCCGTCGAAACAACTACCCAGGGCAATATCGTGGAGGCGTGGCAGTGCTGACGTCTCGTTCCGAGGACTTCCCCCGCTGGTATCAGGACGTGATCGCCAAGGCCGAGTTGGCCGACAACGGTCCGGTCCGCGGGACGATGGTGATCCGACCGTACGGCTATGCGCTCTGGGAACGGATGCAGGCCGACGTCGACGCCCGGATCAAGGC
This sequence comes from Pseudofrankia saprophytica, assembly GCF_000235425.2. Lineage (NCBI taxonomy): Bacteria > Bacillati > Actinomycetota > Actinomycetes > Frankiales > Frankiaceae > Pseudofrankia > Pseudofrankia saprophytica. The sequence continues at coordinate 1,906,137 of NZ_KI912266.1, read as the reverse complement.
CGCCGGCGCGGTGAACGCCTACTTCCCGTTGTTCATCCCGGAGAGCTACCTGCGCCGGGAGGCCCAGCACGTCGAGGGGTTCAGTCCCGAGCTCGCCGTCGTCACGCACGGCGGCGGCAAGGAGCTGGACGAGCCGATCGTCGTCCGCCCGACCAGCGAGACGGTCATCGGCGAGTACATGGCCAAGTGGACGCAGAGCTACCGCGACCTGCCGCTGCTGCTCAACCAGTGGGCGAACGTCGTCCGCTGGGAGCTGCGCCCGCGCCTCTTCCTGCGCACGAGCGAGTTCCTCTGGCAGGAGGGGCACACCGCGCACGCCGACCAGGCTGACGCCGCCGCCTACGCCCGCCGGATCGCGCTGGACGTCTACCAGGACTTCATGGTGTCGACCCTGGCGCTGCCGGTCTTCGTCGGACGCAAGACCCGCAAGGAGCGGTTCGCCGGGGCGATCAACACCCTCACCTGCGAGGGCATGATGGGCGACGGCAAGGCGCTGCAGATGGCCACCAGCCACGAGCTCGGCCAGAACTTCGCGCGCGCCTTCGACATCGACTTCCTCGGTGCCGACGGCGCTCGTCACCTGGCCTGGACGACCTCCTGGGGCTCGTCCACCCGGATGGTCGGCGGCCTGATCATGGCGCACGGCGATGACGGCGGACTGCGCATCCCGCCGCGGCTCGCGGCGACCCAGGTGGTCGTTCTCCCGGTCCGCGACGACGAGAAGGTCGTCGCCGCCGCCACCCAGATCGCCGACGAGCTGAGGGCGGCCGGGGTGCGGGTGTCGCTGGACGCCCGGCCGGGGCTGTCCTTCGGCCGGCGGGTCACCGACTGGGAGCTCAAGGGCGTGCCGGTCCGGGTCGAGGTCGGCCCCCGCGACCTGGCCGCCGGCAACACCACGCTGGCTCGCCGCGACACCGGCGAGAAGGTGACCGTGCCGCTGTCGGAGGCGGCCGGCCGGGTCCCGGCGCTGCTCGACGACGTCCAGGACACCCTGTACCAGCAGGCGCTGGCGCTGCGCGACTCGCGCACCGCCGACGTCACCTCCCTGGACGAGGCCGTCGAGGCGGCCGCCACCGGCTTCGCTCGCCTGCCGTGGCGGCTGGTCGGCGACGACGGCGAGGCGCGCCTGGCCGCCGAGGCCCTCACCGTCCGCTGCATCCAGAACCCGGACGGCACCTTCCCGGACGGCACGGACGACACCGACGACCTCGTCTGCCTGGTGGCCCGCTCGTACTGAGTTTCTGGTTCGCTCCGTCCGGGCACGGCGCTCCGGTCCCTTCCCTCGCTTCGCTTCGGGAAGGGACCTCCGCGCCGCGTCCTCCTCCGCTCACGGGCGCTCCGGCGACCTCGCTGCGGCCCGGCCCCGTTCGCTTCGCTCCGGGGCCGCGCCTCCGCGAGGCGCGCCTCCGCGCCCAGCGCGGTCACCCGCCGCTGAACGCCACCAACCCACAACGACCCGATCCACAGGTTCACTTCGCTTCGCTCGTGAGTGTCTGGACTGGTGACAGCCTGAGCGCTCCCGTACCGGTTGGTCGGGAGCGAATTTCGCCCCACGAGCGCAGCGACGTGGCCCCGCGACAGGGTCCTGTGGTCCCACACTGTCCGAGCGCCAAGCAACCGAGCTGGCCCGGAGGCGCGCCTCCGCGGAGGCCCGGCCCACGAGCGAAGCGAAGTGGGTTGGGCAGCAGCGGAGGTCGCCGGAGGACCCGTGAGCGGAGGAGGACGGCGCGCGGAGGTCCCGTGGGAGCGAAGCGAGCACGGGACCGGAGCGCGCCGCCCGGACGGAGCGAACCAGCGACGACCTTCCCGCCCGACGTGAAGCTGGTGACGTCCAAGCGTCGCGAGCTCGGCGGCAGGTAGAACATCATTTCTACCAGAAGCGACGGCGCTAGCACCAGGGGACGCGGCGCTTCGGCCCGAACACCTTGACTCTCGTGAAACCGAATTTCAGACTGGGCGACGAGATCTGATCGAGAGCAGGTGGAGGACGCGCGATGGCCTTTCCGACCGGAGTCCCGATCATCGACACGATGATCGGTTTCCCGCAGCCGGGTACCTCGCAGTACGACTTCATCCGCCGCCAGCTCAAGGACGACGAGTCGAAGGCGTTCGAGTTCCCGGCGCAGTACATGTTCAAGAACGTCCCGCACGACCTGCCCACGGACGACCCGGTCAGCGTGACGCTGCGCGAGATGGACCGCTTCGGGATCGAGAAGGGCATGATCGGCTGTGCCGGCGAGTCCGCGCGGCTGGCGCTGAAGCAGTTCCCGGACCGGTTCGTCCCGAGCGGCAACCTGGGCGACCCGAACGACGTGATGGGCACGGTGCGATCGATCACGCGGGACTACGAGGAGTTCGGCATCCGCGCGGTGGGCGCCTTCCCCTCCGGAGTCTTCCCGCAGGTCGCGATCAACGACGAGAAGATGTACCCGGCCTACGCCAAGTGCGTGGAGCTGGGAATCGCGGTGTTCTGCTGCACTGGCGTCCCCGGCCCGCGGCTGAAGTTCGAGCCGCAGCGGGTCGAGCTGATCGACCAGGTGATGTTCGACTTCCCCGACCTGGTCTTCGTCACCCGGCACGGCTGCGAGCCCTGGACGGACCTCGCCGTGAAGCTGCTGCTCAAGTGGCCGAACCTGTACTACTCGACGTCCGCGTTCGCGCCCAAGCACTACCCGAAGGCGATCATCGACTTCGCCAACACCCGCGGCGCCGGCAAGATCCTCTATGCGGGCTACTTCCCGATGGGCCTCTCGCTCGAGCGGATCATGACGGACATGCCGAACGTGCCGTTCCGCGACGACGTCTGGCCGAAGTTCCTGCACGAGAACGCCCGTAAGGTCCTCAAGCTCGACGCCTGACCGCGAGGAGAGTCGTCGTGTCGATCGGCCTGACCGAGGACCATGAGGCGCTCGCCTCGTCCATACGGGGCTTCGTCGCCCGCCACGCCCCGTCCGCCGCGATCCGCGCCGATCTCGATGCCTACGCCGCCGGCGGCCCGTTCCCCGGCTGGGACGGGCTGGTCGAGCTCGGCCTGACGTCGCTGCACCTGCCCGAGGAGCACGGCGGCGCCGGCGCCGGGTACCTGGAGCTCGCCGTCGCGCTGGAGGAGACCGCCCGCGCCCTGCTGCCCGGGCACCTGCTGCCGTCCGTCCTGACCAGCGGGCTGCTGGCCAGGAACGCGAGCGACGAGTTGCGCAAGCGGACGTTGCCCGGGCTCGCCGCCGGTGCTCGCGCCGCCAGCGCGCTCACCGCCGCCGGCCCGCGCGCCACGCCGGGATCCGACGGCGGCCACACCGTGTCCGGCGTGACGGTCCCGGTGCTGGGCGCGGCCGGCGCCGAGCTGCTCCTGCTCGGGGCGCGCGTCGCCGCCAGCACGGCCGCCGCCAACACCGTGGGCACCGTGGCCACCACTGACGCGGCAGCCGGCGGGGAGGTGTGGTTCGTCGTCGACGCCGCCGCGCCCGGCGTCCGCGTCGAGCCCGCCGACGCGGTGGACCTGACCCGCGGGGTCGCCCGGGTGCACCTGGACGCCGTCGCCGTCGGCGCGGAGCAGGTCGTCGCGATCGACGCGGAGCAGGTGCGCGTCCTGGCCGCCGTGCTGTTCGCCGCCGAGGCCGTCGGCATCGCGCGCTGGCTGCTGACCACCGGCGTCGAGTACGTCAAGGTGCGCGAGCAGTTCGGCCGGCCGGTCGGCTCGTTCCAGGCCGTCAAGCACCGCTGCGCCCGGATGCTGGTGAGAACCGAGACGATGACCGCCGCCGCCTGGGACGCGGCCCGCGCCGTCGAGCAGGGCGACGAGCAGCTCGCGCTCGCCGCCGCCGAGGCCGCGATCCTGTGCCTCGCGGGCGCGACCGAGCTCGGGCTGGAGACCGTCACCCTGCTCGGCGGCATCGGCTACACGTGGGAGCACGACACCCACCTGTACTGGCGGCGCGCCATGACACTGGAGAGCCTGCTCGGCCCGGTCGCCACGTTCGAGCACCGCCTCGGCAACCTGGTCGCCACCTCCGGCCAGGCTCGTGACTTCGATCTCGAGCTTCCCGAGGCGGACCCGGCGTTCCGCGCTCGGATCGCCGGCATCCTCGACGAGGTGGCGGCGCTGCCCGAGGGCGAGCGCCAGCGCCGGCTCGCCGACGAGGGGCTCGTGCTGCCGCACTACCCGCGTCCCTACGGCCTCGCGGCCACCCCCGTCGAGCAGATCGTCATCCAGCAGGAGTACGAACGGTCGGGCGTGGCCCAACCGAGGACCGTCATCGGCGAATGGGCGATGCCGACGGTCCTCGCGCACGGCACGGAGGAACAGAAGCGCACGCTCGTCCCCGCGACACTGCGCGGCGAGATCACCTGGTGCCAGCTGTTCAGCGAGCCGGGCGCCGGCTCCGACCTGGCGGCGCTGTCGACCCGGGCGGAAAAGGCCGAGGGCGGCTGGCGGATCAACGGCCAGAAGGTCTGGAACTCCATGGCGGACCGGGCCGACTACGGAATCCTGCTCGCGCGGACCAACCAGGACGCCCCCAAGCACCGGGGCATCTCGTACTTCCTGCTCGACATGCGCACGCCCGGCATCGAGGTGCGCCCGCTGCGCGAGGCCAACGGCAACTACCTGTTCAACGAGGTCTTCTTCACCGACGTCCTCGTGCCCGACGACCGGTTGGTGGGCGAGGTCGACAAGGGCTGGGCGCTGGCGCGCACCACGCTCGGCAACGAGCGAGTGGCCATGGGCGGGATGCGCGAGCTGAGGCTGGACATGCCGGCGATGGCCGCCTCCGGGGAGCTCGCCGCGCGCGCCGACGACGTCCACCGGGACATCGGCGCGCTGTACGCCCATGCGTACGCGCTGTCCGCGATGAGCCTGCGCGGGACGCTGCGCACGCTGTCCGGCCTTCGTCCCGGCGCCGAGGCGAGCGTCGCGAAGGTCGCGGCGAGCTTCCTGAACACCGACGTCGCGACGCGCACCCTGCGCTGGTTCGGCCCGGCGGCGGCCAGCGCCGAGGGCCCGGGCGCCGCGGCGGTGCACCAGTACCTGAGCGTTCCGCCGCACCTGATCGGCGGCGGCACCATCGAGATCCAGCTCAACGTCATCGCCGAGCGCGTCCTCGGTCTCCCTCGCGGCTGACCGGGGCCGGCCGGCCGACCACGACAGCCATCCTCGCAGTAGAACGGAATTTCAACTGTGAGGCTGGCCTCACAACTTTGCAGCAAGGCCAGGTGCGTAGACGAAGATCACCAATGGTATACGAAATGAAACCCGCTTCCAGGTAGCCTGGAAAGGTGGCGAAAGAGGAAACCCTGCCGCAGCCGGTCAGCACGATGACGCCGGCGCAGCTGGCCCGCCGGCGTCGGCTCACGGACGCGGTCATCGAGATGATCGACCAGGTGCCCCCGGACCAGTTGCAGATGCGGGACGTCGCCGAGCGCTCCGGGGTCGCGCTCGGTACGGCCTATCGCTACTTCTCCTCGAAGGATCATCTGCTCGCCGCCGCCTGGGCCGACTGGCAGCGCCGGCTCACCGACCGGGTACGCGCCGAGGTCTCCCGCGACCAGTCCCGCGGCGGCAACAGCGGCACCCCGCCGGCCGGCCCCTGCACGCGCGTCACCGCGTTCCTGCACCGCGAGCTGCGGGCCTTCCAGCGGCATCCGAACTTCGCCCGCCTCGTCACCCATGTGGAAGGCTCCAGCGACCCGTTCGCGAGCGAGGAGCTGGCCGGCCTCGGCGACGACAACCGCACCGTCCTCACCGCTCTCATGGACGACGTGCCACCCGACGTCGCCAGGCCCGCCATAATCGCCCTGAACGCCACCCTGGCCTCCGGGCTCGGTGCCTGGACGGCCGGCCGCCTCACCTTCCCCGACCTCGTCCGCCAGCTGGAGGACGTCGCCCGGCTGGTCCTGGGCCCCTACGAAAACCCCCAACCGGCCTGATCCCCGCACCTCGGCAGCCCTCCGGCCACCACGCGGTTGACAAGAACCAGACAAAAGGGGTCACAGACTCCCGGCCGCGCTCCACGATGACCCGACCGACGGGCAGTCAGTGGAGGGGAACAGCATGAAGATTCGCCTGGCTGTCGCGCTCCCGCTCGCCGCGGCGACGATCGCCGTCACGGCGACGGGTTGTTCGCAGAAGACCCGGGAACCGGGGCGGGACGCGCCCGTGGCCAGCCACGACGACAAGCCGGCCCGGGTCATCAACATGCCGGACGGTTTTAGCAACGTGTCCGCGAAGTGCGACGGGCCGAACATGGTGTACGTCGTCTACCACTCGGACGCCGCCTACGGCTCGGTCGCGATCGCGCCGAACGACCCTCGGTGCACCGGGAACGGAAGATAGCCTCGAGCCAGCGGGCCGCCGGCCACCACGCGCCCCCGGGCCCCGGTCAGCTGGCGGGGAGATAGGCGTTGGTGACGACGTCGGCGGCCTTCACGGGCCTGTCGATGAGATGCCCGGCGGACATCCAGTCGGCGAACGACTGCCAGGCAGCGGTGTCCTGGCGGCCGAAGCCGGCGGGGTTGCGCAGCAGCGGCACGGTCGCGTCGACCATCTTCGGCAGCACCGCGGGGTCGTATCCCTCGGCCACCGTGGCGATCGTCTTCGCGGCGCTCGCCGGGTCGGCCAGGACGGCGGCGTTGCCTCGGGCCAGCGCGCCGAGGAAGTCGCGTACCAGCTTCTGGTAGGCGGGATCGCTCTTCAGCCGGCTGGCCTGGGCGATGACGACGAGCTCGGCGTAGTCCGGCACGCCGGCCTCGGTCACCGGGATGACCGTCGGGTTCAGGCCCTCGGCCGCCAGCTGGACGGCCTCGACGTTGCGGAACCCGCCGAGGGTCGCGTCGACGTTGCCGGTCACCATCGCGGCGAGCAGGTCCTGGCCGACGTCGACCTTCGTCACGGAGCCTTCGTCGACGTGGTTGCTGGCGAGAATCGTCTTCAGGAACGCGTCCTGGGTGACGAGGCCCGCGGTGGCGACCTTCGCGCCGGCGAGGTCCGCGATGGCGTGCACCCGGGATTTGCCCGTGGCCATGACCGAGGTCAGGGCGGTGGGCACCAGAGCCCCGACGGCGACCACGTCCAGGCCCTGTGAACCGGCGATCACGGTCTCCGGCTCGTAGGAGATGCCCAGGTCGATCCTGCCGGTGCTGACCAGCTTCGTGGGGTCCGACGGGTCGGACGGCGGCTGCAGGGTGACGTCGAGCCCGGCGGCCTTGAAGTAGCCGGCGTCGCGGGCCGTGTAGAGCGCGACGTGGTCCGGGTTGGGATCCCAGTCCAGCAGGACCGTGGTCTTCCGGGTCTTCTCGCCGCCGGCGGATGCCCCGTTCGCGTCGTGATTCCCGCCGCCGCACGCGGACAGGACCAGTACTCCCGCCATCAGCGCGCAGCCAGCACCGCCGCCGAGACCGAACGTCGATCGGTGAGCCCTCATCTGTTGGTGCTCTTCCCTTCGTGAGCCCAGCCGACCAGTGCCCTCTCCAAGGCAGTGACCAGAACGAACAAGGCGATGGACATGGCGGACAGCAGGGCGATCGCAGCGAAGACCAGCGCGCTCTGCAGTTGTGGAACGGCCTGGCGCATCACGTGCCCGAGACCGTCGGACGAGCCTGAGTACTCGCCGAACACCGCCGCCGTCGAGGCATACGCGGCGGACAGCCGCAGCCCCGTGAACATCGACGGAAGTGCCGCGGGAAACTCGACCCGCCGAAAGATCGACCAGCGCGTGCCGTAGAGGGTGAGCATCGTCCGCCTGAGGTCGGCGTCGACGGCCGACAGACCGTCGAGCGTGCCCACGACGATCGGGAAGAAACAGAGCAGTGCCACCAGGATGAGCTTCGGCGTCAGCGAGTAACCGAAGATGATCGCCAGAACCGGCGCGATCACCACCACGGGCACGGTCTGCGAGCCGATCAGCCAAGGGTAGAGCGCCGACCGGGCGATCCGCGAGAAATGCAACCCGCAGGCGATGAACAGCCCGGCGCCGACCGCGATCGCGAAACCCGCCACCACCTCGGTCAGCGTCACCCAGGTGGCGCTCGCCAGCGTCGAGTCCCAACGATGCACCAGCGCACGGGCCACGGCACTCGGCGCGGGCAGGATGTAGTCCTCGACGCCGAGGACGGCCGTCGCCAGCTCCCACGCGGCGACGACCGCGACGAGCACCACCGCGGGCGGCCCCCATCGCCGAAGGCCCCATCCACCAAGGCCCTGGGCACCGCGCCGGGAAGCCGGGCGCGGCGTCACGAGCGCACCTGCTCGGTCGATGTCGACGGCGGCCGCTCCAGCGCGGCGAGGACCGCGTCGCGCAGCCCGACGAACTCGGCGCTCGCGAGCAGCTCGCGGCGGGAGCCGGCCGGGGGAAGATCGACGGCCAGGCGAGCCGCCACCCGGCCGGGGCGGCCCGTCAGGACGACCACCTCGTGACCAAGCAGCAGCGCCTCCTCCACATCGTGGGTGACCAGCACGGCCGTACGCGGCTCGGCGTCCAGGGTGGAGCGCAGCCAGTCCTGCGCCTCCGCGCGGGTGATCGCGTCGAGCGCGCCGAACGGCTCGTCCAGCAGCAGGATCTCCTTGTCCGCGACGAAGGTGCGCAGGAACGCCACCCGCTGGCGCATGCCACCGGAAAGCTGGCGAGGGCGATGATCCTCGAACCCAGCCAGCCCGAACCGGGCGAACAGCGGCCGCACCGCCGCTCGCGCCGCCCGGCGGGACATTCCCCGGTTCTCCAACGACACCGCGGCGTTGGCCAGCGCCGACCGCCAGGGCAGCAGCAGGTCGCGTTGCGGCATCAGGGCACATCGGGCGAGCCGACCGGCGGGTCCGGTGGCGCCGAGCACGTCGACGACGCCCTCGTCCGGCTCGTCCAGCCCGCTGATCAGCCCGAGGAGCGTGGACTTCCCGCAGCCGCTCGGCCCGACGACCGCGAGCCGCCGTCCGCGCGCGACGGCCAGATCCACCCGCTCGACCGCGACGACGTCGCCGTAGCGGCGGGTAACACCGGCCAGCCGGATGCCATCCGCATCGTGCTGATCTTGGCCTCTTTCGGCGGGGTGACCACCGGTGGCGAGCTCAGAAGGCGGCACCGGTACGAGCGGAACCGATGTACCGCGCGTACGCCATGCCACGGTGGCCGATACAACCCACCAGCGGCGTTCCCGGTCAAGCCGTCGGGTTCGACATCACGTCCCGGTCACGTCCCTCGAAAGGCCGTCGCCACGGCTCGCTGGGGCGACGGTCGCCCGGATCGCGCCGGGCGACCGTCTGATGTCACGGCCCGAGGTCGTCGCGGTAGCCACAGTCGACGTACGCCGTCCACTGCCACGAGCCGCCGGCCACGTCGTCGGTCCGGAGGCTCAGCACCTTGCCGTCGTCGGCGAGGATCAGGCGGGCGGTGGTCGCGCCCATGTCGGGCGGCAGCGTCGCGTCGAACGCGGTTCCGACCCGTCCGAGTGGGTCGGTCGCGGCGCCGACCACCGTGATGCCAGGCGTCTGAGCGAGCACCTTGAAGGCGGCCGCCTGCACCTCGGGCGTCGCCGGGGTCTGCATCAGGCTGACGACCACGCCCAACCGGTTGGCGCCCCGAGCGGCCTCCGGCACGTCGGAAGCCAGCCCGTCGTCCATGATCGCGGCGAGCTTCCCGGGATCGGCCGGAAGCGCGCGGATCTCAGCCTTCGTGTAGAGCCGGACGAAGTCCGCCATACCCTCGGGACCGTTGCGCTCGTACCCGGCCTTGTAGAGGCCTGTGAGGGCGTACTTGGCGTCCAGGCCGGTGAGGTCGTGAGTTTTGGTCTTCCCGTCGGTGGTCAGTACGACCCGCAGCTTCCCGTCATCCGACCGCGCCCAGTACTGCTCCGCGCGATTCTCCTGGGCCTGACCGCCAGGTGCCGGGACGACGTGAGCCTGGTAGATCTCGCGACACCAGAACACCGGCCCGTCGCCCGCCGGCGAGCTCAGCCGCCGCACGCTGGCCGCGAGGAACAGATCCGTGGCCGACCCGCCGCCCCCCAGACCGGCCGGGGGCGTCTCGGCGGCGGTCGACGACGGAGCCGGGCCAACCACCGGGCCGCCGGCACCGCCGCCCGGTGCCAACACCGTCGCGCCCACCGCGGCGGCCACGCCGATCGGCAGCGCCGCGACCCCCGCGCGCCGCCGGAACCGCATCGTGCGTCCGTGCCGCACCGCCCGGGCGGTGAGCCTGGTGAGCGCCGCCGGGTCGGCGGCGCCGAGGTCGTCGTCCGCGAGCGCGGCGCGCAGGGCGCGCACGGTCGCCTCTTCGGTTGGAGCTAGCACGCGGTCCGTCCTCGGTCAGATGGGTTCGTACGGAATACGAAGGGGATGAGGTGCCGGCGCCCGGTCGCGGGCCGCCGACAATCGGGTTTCTGACAACCGGGTCTCTCCAGCGGATCCGGCGGCGGTCGAGGTGGCGGCAGCCGACCTGGCGGTGTCGGACGTGGCGGTGGTGGATCCGCCCGCGAGTTCGGCCCGCGGCGGGTCGCCCAGGTGGGTGCGCAGCTTGGCGAGGCCGCGATGGGCCTGGCTGCGCACCGTCGCCTCGCTCGTGCCCAGGGCCGCGGCGATCTCGCCGTCCGGCGCGTCCAGGAGATAGCGCAGGACCAGCACCGCCCGTTGCCGGGTGGGCAGGGCGGCCAGCGCCGAACGCATCCGGAGGCGCTCGACCACGTCGTCCTCGGGCCGATCCGGCGCCGGCCGGTCGGGTACGGCACCGACGACGTCGGACGACGACCGGCGCCGCCACCCACTGATTCGGCCGTTCACCATCGCGCGCCGGACATAGGCCAGTGGATCGCGGCGGCGCGCGCTGGGCCAGCGGGCATACGTCCTGGTCAACGCCGACTGGACCAGGTCCTCGGCGCGGTGCCGGTCCCCGGTCATCGACCGGGCGAACCGGAGCAGCCCGTCGCCGTGCTCGGCGACGAACGCCGCGAACTCGTCCGCGTCACTCGTCATCGGATCTACTCGTCATGGTGGCCTCCTGGAGGTCTCACCCCCAGACACGCGCCAGCCGCCCGCCCTGTTGCACGGTCTCGGCCAGGGCTCATGCCACGAACCCGTCCCAGCCCGGCCGCCTCGCAGCTGATTTCACGTCCCGACGCCTCGTCGCGGGAGGTGGCGGCTATCGGCCGGCCGCGCCGGGTCTGGTCACGATGAGGACGGTCGCTTCGTAGTCGTCGGAGCCTTCGACGCGTGCCGTCAGGCCATGACGGCCGGCGACGCCAGCCAGCACGGGTGCCTGGCTGATGCTGGTCTCGACGAGCAGGTGGCCGCCCGAGGCGAGCCAGGCGCTCGCGCCGGCGATGACCCGCCGCAGGACGTCGAGCCCGTCCGGACCGCCGTCCAGCGCGACGAGTGGCTCGTACTCCCGCGCCTCCGGTGGCATCAGCGCGATTTCCTCGGTGGGCACGTACGGCGCGTTGGCGATCAGGACGTCGACGCGTCCCCGCAGGTCGGCCGGCAGCGGGTCATAGAGATCGCCCTCAAAGACCTGGCCGCCGGCGAGCGCGACGTTGCGGCGGGCGCAGCGCGCCGCCGCCGGATCGATGTCGGCGGCGTACAGCTCGACCTGGGCGGCGAGGCGGGCGACGACGAGGCCAAGGGCGCCCGAGCCGCAGCAAAGGTCGACGACGACCGCGCGCGCGAGGTCGGCCGCCGGGCCTACCGCCCGCGCGAGGTGGGCCGCCGCGGCCTGCCTGGCGAGGCCGGTCGCCAGTTCGACGAGAAACTCGGTGCGATGGCGCGGAACGAAGACGCCGTCCTCGACGGCGATCCGGTGCCCACAGAACTCGGCCCACCCGAGAATGTGCTCGAGCGGGATGCCGGCGGTCCGCCGGGCGACCATGTCGGCCAGATCGGCCGGCCCGTCGGCGGACGTGAGGAGCAGCGCGGCCTCGTCCTCCGCGAAGACGCAGCCGGCGGCTCGCAGTGTCTCGACAATGCCAGACGTTGTGACTGTCTCATCGGCGGATGCGCGGTTGTCGACGGATGAGTCGTCATTCGACGAGCTCACGCCACGGGCGGGAGAAAGCGACATCAGAAGCCTTTCGGAGCACCGAAGGGCGCTCGCGCGGCCACCGCTACTGACGAACAGCGTGGCCGCGAGGCGAACGCACCAAGCCTTTTCTGGCGTTGATGGGTCTCACCTCCTCCGGCTGTCGCTGCTGGTCCCGCAACACTATCCCGGACTCGCGGGACCGCGGCCTGCCCGAGGTCGACGGGCTCATGCCCGGAGCCGCCGCGTTCGGAACAGCCGCGTTCGGAGCAGCCGCGTTCGGAGCAGCCGCGTTCGAACGCCGCGTTCGGAGGCCGCGCGTTTCCGCTCGCCCACGCGGGGGCCGCGAGTCCGGCCACGTACCTCGTACCTCTCAAGGCGTACGCCTACGCCGTCAGCGGTACGTCGCGGCCGGAAAAGATCGGCCGCGCGGGCGTCGGCGGCGGGCCCGAAGATCCCTAACGTTCTGGTTGTCCAGCCGGCAGTCGACCACCCGGGACTCGACCACCGCCGGTACCTGACGACAGACGCGAGGTTGACGATGATCGAGGCGCGCGGGCTCACCAAGCGCTACGGCAGGAAGGTCGCCGTAGACGACCTTTCCTTCACGGTCAGGCCCGGAGTGGTCACCGGGTTCCTTGGGCCGAACGGCGCCGGCAAGTCGACGACGATGCGAATGATTCTCGGCCTGGACCGGCCGACCCAGGGCACGGTGCTCGTCGACGGCCGCCGCTACCGCGACCTGGCCTCGCCAGCACGCCACGTCGGCGCGCTGCTGGAATCCAGGGCGATCCACACGGGACGCTCGGCCCAGGACCATCTGCTCGCCCTGGCGCACACACACGGCATCCCGCGCGGCCGCGTCGACGAGGTCATTGACCTGGTCGGGCTACGGGACGTGGCTCGCAAGCGGGCCGGCGGCTTCTCGCTCGGCATGGGCCAGCGGCTGGGGATCGCCTCCGCGATGCTGGGCGACCCCGGGACGCTCGTCCTCGACGAGCCGGTCAACGGGCTCGACCCGGAGGGCGTCCGCTGGATCCGCGACCTACTGCGCGGCCTTGCCGCCGAGGGGCGCACCATCCTGCTCTCCTCGCACCTGATGAGCGAGATGGCGATGACCGCGACCAACCTGATCGTGGTCGGCCGCGGCCGACTCATCCAGGAGACGTCGGTCGAGGAGTTCGTCCGCGGCGCCTCGGGCAACCGGGTGCACGTCCGCTCCCCGCAGGCGGGCGAGCTCGCCGAGCTGGCCGCCCGCGAGGGCGCGACGGTCACCTACTCGGCCGCCCTCGCCGGCGCGCGCTCCGCCGCGGCCGCCAGTGGTTTCGAGGCCGCACCCGGCTCGGAGGCCGACGCCATCGAGGTGGCGGGCCTGCCGTCGGAACGGATCGGCGAGCTGGCCCGCGCCTACGGGATCGCGCTGTACGAGCTCACCCCACGCCTTGCCTCCCTCGAGGAGGCGTTCATGGACATCACCCGCGACGCGGTCGAGTTCAACACCGCGGCGCCCGCGACCAGCGAGGGAACCCGATGAACGAGATGCACGACCGCCAGTCCCGTGACCGCGCGTCCGCCGTGTCCGCCCTGCCGGCCACGGTCGCGGCGGCACCCGGCCGGCAGCCGGGAACGGCCACGCTGGAGCGCGGGGCATCGGCGCGGTCCAGGCGAGGGTCCGGCGCGGCGAGGGCGGGCGACGCCCCGAGCGGCGCCATCGCGGGCGACGTGACGCAGGCGCGGGTGATGCGGTCCGAATGGACGAAGCTCCGGTCGCTCCGTTCCACCCAGTGGACGATGGGGTTGGCTGTCCTGCTGCTCATCGGGCTCGCCATCCCACTGTGCGTCTCCGCGTCGGAGAACTGGACCGTCGCGGATGTCCAGGCTGGCAGCCAGGACCCGGTGTACCAGTCCCTCGCCGGTCTCCTGCTGGCCCAGGTGGCGGTCGGTGTCCTCGGGGTGCTGACCATGACCGGCGAGTACGCGACCGGCATGATCCGCGCGACGCTCGGCCTGGTGCCGCGAAGGCTGCCGGTGCTGTGGGCGAAGGCCGCCGTCCTCGCCGGTGTCACGTTCGTGGCGATGCTCGTCGCGTCGCTGGTGTCCTTCCTCATCGGCCAGGCCATCCTCGGATCGCACGACGTCGGCGTCTCCCTCGGCAGCGACGGCGCGGCGCGCGCGATCCTGGGCGCCGCGTTCTACCTGACCGCCATCGCGCTGCTCGGGCTCACCCTCGGCGCGTTGATCCGCCACACGGCCGGCGCGGTGACGGCGCTGCTCGGCGCGGTGCTCGGCCTCCCGCTCATCTTCTCGATGTTCGGCGAGCGGTTGGAGTCCGCGCAGCGGTACCTGCCCGCGCTCCTCGGTAACGCCATCTCGTCGACGAGCCCCGCCCGCCTCACCGACCTGGTCTCCCCAGGCAGGGCGTTCGTGATGCTGTGCCTCTACATCGCCCTCCTGGGCGTGGCCTCGGCCTACGTCCTCACCCGGCGCGACGTCTGATCCGACCGCTTCCCCGCGGATCACCTTCCCCGCGGATCGCTTTTCCCCGCGGAGCCCTCGGGGCGCGCGAGGCGACACCCGTCAGGTCGTCATCGCACGCCCCGGGGGCTTCGCGGGGGTCCTGTCCCGGCATCCCCAATCGGCCCGGAGGGGGCACTATGAGGCTCATGGCGACGAGGCTCATGGCGACGTCGAGCCGTGGGACGAGCCGGCCCAGCCAGCCGAACGTGCCCGACGTGCCCGGCGTGGTGTTCGGCCGGATGCGGTACGGCCGGATCGGCCGCACCCTGCGCGCCCGTCCCGTTCTCGTCGACACCGCTCTCGCGCTGATGGTCTGTCTCTTTGCGCTGGTACCGCTCACGTTGTCAAGCGGCCCGTCGGCCAGAATGGTGCTGCTCACCTGCGTGGCGGTGGCACCACTCTGCCTACGGCGTCGATACCCGGTCGGTGCGCTCATCGTCTGCGCGGCCGCGTCCTATGCGCAGATCCTGCTGTGGGTGCCGTCCTTCGGCACGTTCTCGTCGATGCTGATCGCGTTCTACACCGTGGCGAAATGGTCCCGGCGGCGGGCGACGGCAGGGGCCGCACTGATCATCACGATCTGGATCGTCTGGTTCAGTGGCCGACTTCCCCACGTCCGTGACGTCGACCGGCTCGGCGTCATGCTGGTCTTCCTGCCGGCCGCCATCGCCGCGGGTGTTCTCGGCGTCAACGCCAACACCCGGCGCGCATACGTCGCCTCCATCGCCGACCGCGCCATACGGGCCGAACGCGAGCGTGACCAGCAGGCCCTGCTCGCCGCGGCGGGCGAACGAGCCCGCATCGCGCGGGAGATGCATGACATCGTCGCGCACAACCTGTCCGTCATGATCGCGCTTGCGGACGGCGCGAGCTACACGCTGCGCGACCTGATCGCGGCCCCGGCCGAGGCGCCGGCGACCCACGGTGCGACGACCGAGGTGCCAGCGGGCGGCGACGAGCGGGCGCTACGCGCGGTCCGCGCGGTCGAATCCGTGTCGGCGACGGGCCGGGAGGCGCTCGCGCAGATGCGCAGCCTGCTCGGCGTCCTGCGGGACGACCACGCTCCCGCCGGGCCGCCGACCATCGACCTCGGCGCGGCGGCCAACCACCCGCCGGCTCCGCATGACGCCGCGCGGGCCGCCGTCCGGCGCGAGACGTTCGAGGCGCGCGAGACGCCCGAGACGTTCGACGACGGCCATGACGACGGCGGCGCGCAGGACATCGACTACACCGGCGGTCCGAGTGACCTCGGCGGCGAGGTCGCGACGGCCCCACAGCCGCGGGTCGCCGACCTCGAACGCCTGGTCAACCAGGTTCGCCACGCTGGGCGCACCGTCGGCCTCCTCGTCTCTGGCGACCGGCGCGAGCTGCCCGCGGACGCCGAACTCACGATCTTCCGGATCGTCCAGGAATCGCTGACCAACGTGCTGAAGCACGCGGGACCGCACGCTCGGGCCCTCGTTCGGCTGAACTTCGACCCCAATGGGGTCGACATCGAGGTCACCGACACCAGCCCAGCCACGGCAGCGGGTGCGGCCGAGCCCGGGGCTGAGGCTGGGACTGGGGCACAGGAGCGGCGGGACCGCCCCACCACCGATCCTCCGGAGATTCGTCGACCGTACGGGCGTGGTATCGAGGGAATGCGGGAACGTGCCGCCCTCCACGGCGGCCACCTGGTCGCCGGCCCGGTCGCTGGGCCGAACGGCGGATGGCGCGTCGCCGCGCGGATCAACGCTCCGGCGGCGCGGCAGCCGACGATCGCCGCCACCCGACCACCGGCTACGGACCGCCCGGATCACGACGACGCGGCTCCATCCGGGCCCTCGGCTTCCCTGAATGTCCCTCCGCCCCTCCGAAGGTAAGGACGGTGACGGTGCCCGTTACCAGCCAGATCCCTGGCATCCAGCCACGATGACGATCAGAGTCCTGCTCGCCGACGACCAGCCGCTGCTGCGGATGGGATTCCGGATGGTGCTCGATTCGCAGCCGGACATCACCGTGGTCGGCGAGGCCGGCGACGGCGCCGAGGCCGCGCGGCTCGCCGCGCAGTTGGCGCCCGACGTCGTGTTGATGGACGTGCGGATGCCCCGCGTCGACGGCATCGAGGCGACCAAGCGCATCGTGGCCACCGACGGCGCGTCGCGCGTGCTCATCCTGACCACGTTCGACCTGGACCAGTACGTGCTGGCGGGCCTGCGGGCGGGGGCGAGCGGCTTCCTCCTCAAGGACGTGCCGCCGGCGGACCTGCTCGCCGCGATCCGCACGGTAGCCGCCGGCGACGCCGTCGTCGCGCCGAACGTCACCCGACGGCTGCTCGACGCGTTCGCGCACCGCCTGCCGGACCCGGAATCCGACGGCGGCGCGGGCGCGGCCGGCGGCCGGTCGGCACCGGGCGCCCGTGCCGCCGGCGCCGACCGGGTCGCCCGCCTGACCGACCGGGAACGCGACGTTCTCGGCGAGGTCGCCGCCGGCCTGTCGAACGCGGAGATCGCCGCTCGTCTCGTGCTCTCCGAGGCGACGGTCAAGACCCACGTCGGCCGCATTCTGGCCAAGCTGGAACTACGCGACCGCGTCCAGGCCGTCGTCTTCGCCTACGAGACCGGCCTCGTGCGCCCGTCGGCGAACCCGCCCCGCCACCCGGACTGACCGCCGCCGACCCGGCCTACGCGGCGAGGCGGGACTTGACCAGGGCGGCGACCTTGCCGCCGTCGGCGCGGCCGGCCACCACGGCCTGGACGGCCTTCATCGCGGGGCCAATCGCCTTCGGCCCCGCGAAACCACCCTCGGCCAGCGCCTTCTCGACGATCGCGGCGAGCTCGTCGTCACCGAGCTGCTTGGGCAGGTAGTCGGCGAGCACGTCACCCTCGGAGCCCTCCCGGGCGGCCTGCTCGGCGCGCCCGGCCGCGGCGTAGGCCTCGGACGCCTCGCGGCGCTTGCGCACCTCCCGGGTCAGGACCTTCTCGACCTCGGCCTCGGAGAGCTCATGCGCCGCCTTGCCCGAGACCTCCGCCTCCTTGACCGCCGCGAGCGCGAGCCGCAGCGTGGACGTCCGCAGCTCGTCCCGGGCCTTCATCGCCGTGGTCAGGTCGGCGCGCAGTCGCTCTTTCAGAGTGCTCATGGTCATCGCAGCCTAGGTCCTGTCAAGTGGTTCGGTCATCCGCATTCTCGTCGCGGCTCGTTGGAAGGTAGGCGGGGCGGGCCTCGTCCGCACGCCAGCTGTCGCCTTGGTTCCCCTCGCCGCCCTGGTTCCCCTCGCCGGCTTGGTTCTCCTGTCGGTGGCGAGGGGGAGACTGGACCAATGCGAGGGGACATGCCGGGAGGGCGAGCCTTGGCCCTGCGGGCCGTGGCCGCGCTGGGAACGGCTGGCGCTGCCACGGTCGGGTACGGGCTGTATGAACGCGACTCCTACACGTTGACCAGGCGGGAGGTGCCCGTGCTCGCGCCGGGCTCCGCGCCGTTGCGAATCCTGCACCTGTCCGACCTGCACGTGCTGCCGCGCCAGGCCGGCAAGCTGCGCTGGCTCGGCGAGCTGGCCCGGGTGATGCCCGACCTGGTCGCCCTGACCGGCGACGTGCTCTCCCACGCGGACGCGTCCAGCCCGCTGCGCCAGGCCCTGGCGCCGCTGTACGGGTTCCCCGGCGTCTTCGTCCCCGGCAACAACGACTACTACGTGCCACGCCCACACAGCCCACACCACTACGTCCTCGGCGCCAACGAGGCCAAGCCCACCGGGCCGGCCCTGGACTGGTCGGGCTTCGCGAAGGACCTCGCCACCGACTCGGGCTGGCGGGACATGACCCACGTCCACGAGGTCCTGACGATCGGCGGCCGGCGCCTGGACACCCGGGGCGTCGACGACGCCAAGCTGCGCCGCGACCGGGCCGACCTCGTCGCCGGAACGCCCGACAGCGGCGTCGACCTCGTCCTGGGCCTGTCCCACACCCCCGAGCCCCGCGTACTCGACGCGTTCACCGCGAGCGGCGTACAGCTGACGCTGTCCGGCCACACCCACGGCGGCCAGATCCGCCTCCCCTTCGTAGGCGCGCTCGCCACCAACTGCGGCCTCGACCGCAGACGCGCCCGTGGCCTCTCCCGCTGGCACGTCGCACCCGAAACCGGCACCGTCCGCTCCTCCTGGCTACACGTCTCGGCCGGCCTCGGCACCTCCCCGTTCGCCCCGATCCGCTTCGGCTGCCGCCCCGAAGCAACCCTGCTCACCCTCACCGCCATCAGGTAGCGCCGCGGCGGAGCCGCGGCCGGGCGGCCCACCGATCATGCCGGTCAGATTCGCCGGAACCGGGCCGCCGCAGCCCCGCACCCGTCGGGTATGCTGACCATCGTCAGGCGCCGGGGTGTGGCGCAGCTTGGTAGCGCGCTTCGTTCGGGACGAAGAGGCCGTGGGTTCGAATCCCGCCACCCCGACCAGCATGGGGACGTGATCGACGATCACGTCCCCATCGTCGTACAGCAGCGAAGTACAGCAGTAGACCATTCGTCCGGCTCCTCGGCGTTCTCTCCGCCGCTGTCGGCGTCGGTGCCTCATCCCGATCGAGACCCGCCCTCCGGGCGGGAAGACCTCAGGGGGCTCCGCCCCCCGAACCTCCCGCCGGCACGCCGAAGGGATCACGCTCGCCCCAGCCATGAGCGCCAGGCACTCGGAACTCCAGGTGCCGCACGGGCCTCGATTCAAGGCACCTGGTGCGTGTCGTTAAAGTCAGCTAACAGCTATACATAGTGTGGCGACTATCATGAGCCCGATGCCCGTAAGGATGAGATCTATGGCCCAACGAATGAAGAAGAATTTGTGATGGGCCATTCGCGACAGAACTCTTATTCGAGCAGACCTGCGATCTTCGGTCATTCTTTCACGAATATCGGCCGACGATAACCGTGACCAATGCGGCCAGCTAGCCCCGTCATCATTCTTTAGATGTGGTCGTACTGCCAGTAGCAAGAAAATGATGGCCGTAGCCCAAGCGCCAATACCAGAAATATAGATAGACAGTGCGACTGTGTGATGAATCGCTTTGGGAAGGTTGGAGAGCACAACCGTAACTGCGGCGCCCGTGAGGGCGAGCAGGAAGCTCGCCTTATTGTCGCATCGGTCGAGCGTGCCCGTGAGCGTCGCTTCGGCGACGTTCAGATTGCGATCTTGCATGTCGGAAGCCACTGCGTCCCCCTCACCTTTGGCCGAATCTAGCGGGGGTGACAGGTCGCCGGGGTCCAGTTGCTCCGACTACCCGAGTGGTCGAACGCGCCGATACCTGAGCACAGCGACGACACGTTCAGCGGCGGGCCGCTGGCAAGGTCGAAGGCGTGGCGAGCCGCTCACGCCGTGCATGGCCAGGACCCGGCGACCCGGCGACCCGCCACGCAGCCGCCCGCGCCCGTCGAGGCGTCGCACCGCGCGGACGATGTGTGGTCGCACGCGCTTCCCGTCGGGCGAATATTGGCGTTCCAACAGGTCAGAGCCATGATCGCCGTCCCGTGTGAGAGATCGACGGCCGGGCGCGAGCAGATATCAGCGCGATCAGGATCCGTAGCGGTGGTACGTCTCGAGGGCCAGGTAGCGGCCGCCGCCGTTCGCGTAGGTCTCGTAGCCGTTGGTCGAGATGCCGCTGCCGTTCTTGCCCTTCGGGTAGATCTGGACCGTCTCGGTGAGGCCTTGGAAGTAGTAGGTCACGGTCACCATGGCGCCGTAGGTGTTCCATTTGACGTTCTTCGCGTAGCCCCAGTCGGAGTATCCCTTGCCCAGGCCCAGCCAGCGCCGCGCGGCGGGTGTGAGCCGGCAGGGCTTCGCGTTCCGGTCGGTCAGGAGGCGCGGGGACAACGAGGAACCGCTCTCTCCGTCCGGGTGTGGGCGCTGGCCCGCTAGAACCCCGACAGTCAGGGCCTCCGCCCCGACATCCCGTGGTTCGCGCTGCGCGCGTCACCGGCTCGGCTCATTTCTCGTTGTAGCTGGGCGGTGGTCAGCTTCGAGGCAGCCGAAATTGGGGGCTCGGCCGCGCCTTCCGCCCCAATTTCACCTGCCTCGACACGCCGAACCCCTCCCAACCCGCGCCGGCTACGCTTCGGCCGAGCGCCGGACCACCGTCGTCGGCGATCCGGCGAGGTACCGCTAGCGGTTGAAGGGACTTCCGAAGGGGCCGCCGCGGCCGTTGCCATTGCCGTTGCCATTGCCTGGGTTTACGGGGGTTGACTGGGCGACGACGCCGCCTGACGCGACGAGGGTCACCGGCTGGTTCAGCGGGATCCTCGTGCCACTGGGGGGCGAGGTGGCCAGCACGATGCCGGCGGGGTCGCCGAGGAGCTGCACGGTGAAGCCCTGCGACTGCAGCGCGGCAGCGGCCGCGGCGACGGTCTGGCCGGTGACGTTGGGCACGATCACCATCGGGACGACCGGCTGGGTGTTGTCCGGGGGCGGTAGCTGTTCGACGGGCAGCTTCAGGCCGTCGAGGGTCCTGGTCATCGTCCGTGCCCAGATCTTCGTCGGCAGGTCGCCGCCGTAGACGTGCTGGTAGCCGAGCACGTTGCGCAGCTGGTGCGTCGACGGGCCGCGAGGGTCCGCGAGGGTGACCGCGGTGGCCAGCTGAGGAACGAAGCCGACGAACGAGGCGGTGCTGAAGTCCTCGGCGGTGCCGGTCTTGCCGGCGGCCGGACGGCCGATGTGGCCGTTGCCGGTCGCGGTGCCGCTGTTGATGACGCCCTCGAGCACCGAGGAGACGGTGTCCGCGATCTGCGGGTTGAGCACCTGGTCGCAGTCGGCGGGCTTGTGGTAGTCGAGCAGCCGGTCCGAGCCGCCGACGCGCTGCGTGATCGAGATGACGAACCGCGGGTCGCAGCGCTTGCCGTGTGCCGCGATCGTCGCATAGGCCGTCGCGAGGTCGAGGGTGCTGATCTCGTTCGAGCCGATCGTGAACGACCCGTCGCCCGAGCTCACGCCGTCGACGGCGTGGCAGGGTGAGTCGGACTGCAGGTTCGACGTCTGGGCCTGGACGCGGCAGGAGCTGACGCCGAGGCGGCGCGCCATCTCCGCGATCTTCAGGATGCCGACCTGTTCGGCGAGCTGGATGTAGTAGGTGTTCACCGAGTGCCAGGTCGCGGTCGTCAGCGAGTAGAGGCCAGCCTCGTTCGGGTCCGCGTTGCCGTAGCAGTTCTTCCCCGTCGGGTCCGGGTTCTGCCAGATCTTGGACTGGTAGCAGCCCGGCGAGTTGAACGTCGTCGACAGCGGCATGCCCTTCTCCAGTGCCGCTGCCAGGGCGAACATCTTGAATGTCGAACCGGGAGAGAAGGACGTCTCGTTGGTCGGGTAGACCTGCTTCGTATGGACGAAGTCACCCGTCGTCGACGGTGACATACCGTCGGCCGGGTCGCCGTAGTCCCGGTTCTCCGTCAGCGCCAGCACGTCGCCGGTGCCGGGCTGGACGGTGACGACGCCCGCCGAGACCCGGTTGCCCGGCGGGACGATCTCACGAGCGGAGGAGTCCGCGGCCCCCTGGGCGATCGGGTCCAGCGTGGTCCTGATGGTCAGGCCACCCTCGAACAGCAGCTTGCGCGCGGCGTCCTGGGTCGGGGCGAAGGTCCGGTCGTCGAGCAGCATCTGGCGGACCTGAGCGCAGAAGAACGGCGCGTACGAGTCCGCGCAGGAGTCGGCGGAGTGCGGCGGCTGGTCGAGCTTCACCGGCGCCGCCTTCGCCGTCATCAGGTCCGCCCCGGTGACGTGCTTGTGCTCGAGCATGGCGTCCAGAACCAGGTCGCGCCGCTCCGCGGCGGTCTGCGGGTGCAGCACCGGGTTGTAGGCCGTCGGGTTCTTCACGAGCCCGGCGAGCAGCGCCGCCTGCGGAAGCGACAGCTTCTCGACGTCCACGTTGAAGTAGCGTTTCGCGGCGGCCTGGATGCCATAGGCACCGTCGCCGAAGTACGCGATGTTCAGGTAACGCTCGAGAATTTCGTCCTTGCTGAGGTGTTGTTCCAGATAAAGCGCGTACCGGGCTTCGCGCAGCTTGCGGTCGACCGTCTGCGCGGTCGCCGCCTTGCGCTCCTCCGGAGTTGCCGCCGCCTGCAGAAGAACGTTCTTCACATACTGCTGGGTGATCGTCGAGGCGCCCTGGCTGACCTCGCCGCTTTCCCGGTTGGCGAGATAGGCGCGGACCATCCCCCGGTAGTCGACGCCGGAATGTTCATAGAACCGCGCGTCCTCGATGTCGACGATGGCGTTTCGCATCACCAGCGGTACCCGGGACAGCGGAACGACCTCGCGATACTGCTCGCCCACCAGCGTCGCGATGACGCTGCCGTGGGCGTCCAGGATCTTCGACGGCTCGACGAGCGGGGTGACGGTCAGGTTTTCCGGGAGGGAGAGGAAATCGTCGGCCCCGCTCTTCGCCGTGAGCCCGACGAGTCCGACCATCGGCACGGCGAGGAGCGCGACGACCACACCCGCGGCGATGCTCGCGAACAGCGCACCGGCCAGCCTCCTGGCCGCGAAGGTCCAGCCCCGGCGCCCCCGACGGGGGGCAGCCGCGGCGCTCACGCGCGTGCCCTCATGGTGTCGGAACCTCCGTCCGCCCCCAGCACGATCCCCCACGGATTAACACCACTTGCCAAGCGACGCCCGACGGACGCATCGTTCCACCCATACGCGGACCACAGGGCAAGCGCGCTACCCGGAGGTGGCGGGGTGAGGTTACCTCGTGAGCCCGCCCAGCCGATGGCTGGCGCGGGCAGGCGGACGAGCGCCGTCGTCCGCCACCTGTCGGCGCCCGGCCCCGTGGAGCCGCTCACTCGGGCCGCCCAACGGCCGTCAGAGGGGCCCGCGGCCCCGGCTGGGAGACCGCCCGGCCCGTCGGCGGCCCGGAGGCTGCGCGCGTCCACGCAGGTCGGGCGCGAGCCGTCGTCGGTGACGGCCGCCGAGGCGGCGCGGAACGGGCACGCGCCGCGCGGCGAGAAGGTGAACCGGAGGTGGTCTGACCGAGAAACGCGCAAGACACAAACGAGACGGTGCTGTCATCCGGTTGACATGCGGATGCCATCAACGGTCCTACAGTCTGGTTCGCATCAATGGCCCGGACTAGTCATACCGATAACCACCCGAGTGGGGTCTGTGCCGTGGCCACGGCACTCCGTACGGTTTCGCACGACGCCAACGACGCCACGTCACCCGCACGGGTCCCTTGACCACGGTCTCTCTCGAAAGGCAGGTGGCATGACCAGAAGCCCAACCCCGACCGTCACCACTGCTCGTCGTGGCGGCAGTACCACCGGTGTCGTCAGCAGCATCGCCGACGGCGACTGGACCGCTGTCGCGGCCTGCAGGGACGTCGACCCGGACGAGTTGTTCGTCCAGGGTGCCGCGCAGAACCGGGTGAAGACCCGCTGCTTCGGCTGCCTGGTGCGAACACAGTGCCTGGCGGACGCCCTGGACAATCACGTGGAGTTCGGTGTCTGGGGTGGCATGACCGAGCGGGAGCGCCGCGCGCTGCTGCGGCGCCGGCCGGATGTCCGTTCCTGGAGGAAGCTCCTCGCGGACGCCCAGGCGGATCACCGCGCCAGCTCTGTCGGCTAGCCGCTCCCGGCCAGCCCTTCCAACCGGAACCCGGCGCAGCGTCGCGCACGGGATCCCGGTTGATGCCCGCCGAGGAAGCTCGGTCACGATGGGCATGATTCGTATTACCGCCCGCCGCGCGGGCGCCTTTCCGGTGGCCCGCATCGTCCGGCCACCCGCGCCCATGGCACACAGCCGGGCGCGCACCGTGGCCGACGTGGATGCGCATTCCCGTATCTTCCCTGGTCAGCAGCCCCGCGAACGCGGAACGCGAAATCCTACGGCCGGCCAGGTACCGCGACGATTGCCGCGCGGGCACGCTCGCCTAGGAGCAGGTCGCCCGCGTCGGGCCCTGGCTCTAGGCCTGGCCCGATAGCACGGACTTTCTCACTGGGCAATCGCCCGTTCGAGTCACCCCTGCGGTAGTGCTCTCAGCCCACTCGGGCGAGACGTTCATCACCCGCCAGCGCGTCCCCGATCTCCCGGAGACCGATCAGGTCGTGAACGTCGTCGGCCAGCGCCTCGACCTCGACGAGCGGGGTGTCCGGGTGCGCCGAGGTGAACCGCTCCCGTATCCGCGCCTCCCGTTCGGCCAGCCGCAGCCGGTCGGCGTGCACCCGCAGCACGGCCGCGGCCACCGGATGCTCCCCGTGCTCGGCGAGGTTCTCCGCGGCCGCCAGGCTGCGCTCCGCCGTCAACGACCGGCCGTCGCCGTGGTGCATGCGGTTCACCACCAACCCGGCCAGCGGCATCCCGTCGGTCTCCAACCGGTCGACGAAATAGCTTGCCTCCCGCAGCGCCGCCACCTCCGGCGCGGCGACCACCACAAAGGACGTTCCCGGAGCGCCCAGCAGCCTGTACGTCTTCTCCGCACGCTGGCGGAAACCGCCGAACATGGTCTCAAACGCCGACACGAACTGGCTCACGTCGGTCAGCAGCTGGGCGCCGATGACCTTGGTGAGCACCTTCGTGAACATTCCGAAACCGACACCGAGCACCTTTACGTATGCCCGGCCGCCGGCTTTTGCCGGTGCGAGCAGCAGCCGCAGCAACCGGCCGTCCAGGAACGTCCCGAGCCGGCTGGGGGCGTCGAGGAAGTCCAGCGCGGAACGGGTCGGCGGGGTGTCGACGACGATCAGGTCCCAGTCGCCGGCCGCGTCCAGCTGCCCGAGCTTCTCCATCGCCATGTACTCCTGCGTCCCGGAGAAGGAGCTGGACAACGACTGGTAGAAGGGGTTCTCGAGCAGCTGCTGCGCGCGTTCCGGGGTCGAGTGCGCGAGGACGATCTCGTCGAACGTCCGTTTCATGTCGAGCATCATCGCGTCGAGCCGCCCGCCGGCCGACCGGTCGACGCCCAGCACCTCGCGCGGGGAGTTGTCCAGCTCGGTCAGGCCCATCGACTGCGCGAGCCGCCGCGCCGGGTCGATGGTCAGCACGACGACGGCGCGTCCCCGCTCGGCGGCGCGCAGGGCCAGCGCGGCGGCAGTGGTCGTCTTGCCCACCCCGCCCGACCCGCAGCACACGATGATCCGCTCGGTCTCGAGCATCTCGTCCACGTCCAGGCGCGGCACCCCGGCCGGCTGCGGGCGGACCCGGGCCCGGATCCTGGACCCCGCCTGGCCGGCGGCCGCGGCGGCGGCCCGCGTCTTGTCCTTGTCCTTGGCCAGGCTCGCTCCCCTCGACGCCGACTGGGACTTGGGGGCCGACTGGGACTTGGGGGCCGACTGGGACTTGGGGGCCGACTGGGACTTCGGGGCCGACTGGGACTTCGGGGCCGGCCCGGGCTTCGGAGCGGACTGGGCCCGCGCGCCCGGTGGCGTCTTCGGGCCGGGCGAGGGCTTCCCGCCTCCCGCGGCCGGCGGCGTGCTGGCCGGCGTCATCCGACCATCCGCTGCGCCCGCAGCATCTCCGCGAACCGGTACAACATCCCCATGTCCATCCCGTCCGTCGCCAGCGGCAGCTCGTACATGGGCCGGTCGAGAGCGGCCACCTCGACCCGTTGCGCCGTCTCCAGCGCCACCCGTTCCGCGTGCTGCGCGGCCTCCCTGGCGAGCTCGGCGATCAGCTCCTCCGTCGGCTCGACGCCAGCCTCCTTGATCCCGGCCGCGAGCTCCTCCCCGTCGAGGGTGCCCGCGCGGGCCGCGCGCAGCTCCTTGGCGCCGAGCAGCGGCGGACGCACCATGTTCACCACCACGCCGCCGACCGGCAGGTCCGCGGCGCGCAGCTCGGCGACGGCGTCGACGGTCTCCTGCACCGGCATCTCCTCCAGCAGCGTCACCAGATGCACGGCGGTCTGCCCGGAGTGCAGCACGGCGAGCACCCCGTCGGCCTGCGAGCGGATCGGCCCCATCTTCGCCAGGCCCACCACCTCGCGCGCGACGTTGAGGAACCGGGTGATCCGGCCGGTCGGCGGCGCGTCCAGGACGACCGCGTCATAGGCGAGCCCGCTCGGCCGGGTGCCGTCCGGCCGGTTCACCGCTTCCTTGATCTTGCCGGTGAGCAGGACGTCGCGCACGCCCGGAGCGATCGTGGTCGCGAAGTCGATCGCGCCCATCTTGCCCAGCACCTTTCCGGCGCTGCGCAGGTTGTAGAACATCTCCAGGTACTCCAGCAGCGCCTCCTCCGCGTCGACGGCGAGCGCGTACACCTCGCCGCCGCCGGGGGCACTGGCCACCTTCCGCTCCCGGTATGGCAGGGGCGGCGTGTCGAAGACCTGAGCGATCTGCTGGCGCCCCTCGACCTCCGTGAGCAGCACCCGCTGCCCGCCGGTCGCAAGCGCCAACGCCAGCGCGCTCGCGACGGTCGTCTTCCCGGTCCCGCCCTTGCCGGTGACCACATGCAGCCGGCGCCGCCACGGGCCGGCGGGCTTCTCGCCTTTTCGGTCGCGTTCCGAGGCCGTCACGGCCACGACCGTACCCGCGCTGGCCCCGTCGTTCGCCTCGGCGCCGCCACCCGGTCGGACAATCCTGATCACACTGGGCCGGCACCGGACCGCGGCCCCGTCCTCCAGGCGGCGTCGGCCGGCGGCAAACACCCTGGTCGGCAAGGAGCCCGCCGCGGCGCGAGGCGCGTGGCGTCCGCGCGGGTCGACGCCGCGGGTCGACGCCTGGGTCGCCACCTGGACAGCCCTCCCCGCCGTTCTCGGCCTGCCGGACCCGCACTGGCCCGAAATCCGTCAGCCTTCCTGGGCCAACCCGCGATCTGCCGGGACCCCCGGCATCACGAGGCCGATAGGGTCCGGGCATGCAGAAGTGGGAGTACGTGACCGTCCCGGTGCTGATCCACTCCACGAAGATGATCCTCGACAACTGGGGCGAGGACGGCTGGGAGCTGGTGCAGGTCATCTCCGGGCCCAACCCGGAGAGCCTGGTCGCCTACTTCAAACGGCCGAAGGGCGAGGCCAGCTCGTGACCGACCCGCCGACCTCCCAGATCGCCGACCTGCCGGATCGGCTTCGCCGATCCGGCAGGGACCCTGTCGCCGATCCGGCAGGAACCCCGACTGACGACTCGGTGACCACGCCGACGGCCCGGCTGCAGGCGCTCGGCATCGAGCTCCCGCCGGTTCCGGTGCCGCAGGCCAGCTACGTGCCGGCGGTGCGCGACGGTGACTGGGTGTGGACGGCGGGGCAGCTGCCGCTGGTGGCCGGCAAGCTGACCGAGACGGGGCTCGTCGGCGCCGAGGTGGATCCTGAGCGGGCCGCGGGGCTGGCCAGGATCTGCGCGCTGAACGCCCTGGCCGCCGCCGCCGAGGCGGCCGGCGGGCTGGACCGGATCCGCCGGATCGTCAAGGTCGTCGGGTTCGTCGCCAGCGCGCCGGGCTTCACCGGCCAGCCGGCGGTCATCAACGGCGCCTCCGACCTGATCGGCCAGGTGTTCGGGGCGGCCGGACGCCATGCCCGGTCCGCCGTGGGCGTGGCCGCGCTCCCGCTCGGCTCCCCCGTCGAGGTGGAGCTGGTCGCCGTCGTCAAACCGGACGGGGCGTAGACCGGGCCACGTTCGCCGGCGGCCCTGCCCCGGACCACGGCGCGGTCCAGATCAGGGGCACGTCGTCGGCGGGGTCTCTACCATCGGACAGGTGGTTGATCACGGACCTCCCAGATCGACTCCGCAAGCTCCCAGACCTCCCCGATCGGCTTCGCCAATCGGGCAGGGACCCCGGATCCGGCAGGAACCCCGGGCCGCGCTGGTCACCCGGCTGCGGCGGCCGATGCCGCTGTCCTCGCCGCGCGGAGTGCTGGCCGCGAACGCCGGCCCTCCGGCGCCCCTGCGGCACGCCTCCACTGTGGTCCTGCTTCGCGACACCTCGGCGGGCCTGGAGGCCTTCCTGGTGAAGCGCGCGCGGACCATGGCCTTCGCCGGCGGGGTGTTCGCGTTCCCCGGTGGACGGGTGGACCCGGCCGACAGTGGCTTCGAGGTGCCCTGGGTCGGCCGGCCGCTGGCCGAGCTCATGAGCGCGCTCGAGCCGGACGCCGCGCTGGCCCGGGCGCTGGTCCAGGCCGCCGTGCGCGAGACCTTCGAGGAATGCGGCGTGCTGCTCGCCATCCCCGCCGACGCCACCGGCCCCGCGGTCGCCGGTCCCGCGATCGACGGCGAGACCGGGCAAGTCGGGCAAGTCGGGCCGGCGACTGCCTCGGGTCCCGAGGCGGCCTCGGTCGGCCTGACCGGACCCGGCTGGCTGGCGGACCGCCAGGCGATGGAGCGCCGTGAGCTCACACTCGCCGGGCTGCTGGCGCGCCACGGGCTCACCCTGCGGGCGGACCTCCTGGCGCCGTGGGCTCGCTGGATCACGCCGGAGGTCGAGCCCCGCCGCTACGACACCCGGTTCTTCATGGCGGCCCTGCCACCGGGCCAGGTGCCCGGCGAGCTTTCCGGCGAGGCGGACCAGATGCTCTGGATCCGCCCGGCCGAGGCTCTCGAACGGCACGAGGCCGGCCGGATGGCGATGCTGCCGCCGACCGCCTGGATGCTCTCCGACCTGCTGGGCTTCGCCAGCGTCGCCGAGGTGCTCGGGGCCGCGGGCGGCCGCGCGATCTCGCCAGTCATGCCAAAGATCATGATCTTCGACGACGCCGTGCACTTCCTGCTCCCCCACGACCCGGAGTACCCGACCGCCGGGCCGGCCACCACCGCGTCCCCGCCGCGGGAACCGCCGGTCTCGCCGGCGGACCCGGTCAGCGCCGCCGCGATCATCACGGCGCTGACCGTCGGCTCCAGCGACGGCCCGTGGGCCGGCGGCGAGGACAATCCGCCGGCCGCGGCCGTGGGACGGGAACGGCGATGACCGCCGGCACCCAGCCGAGCCGCGGCCGCCGGCCCGCCCCCACCGGCGCGGTGGGCGACGAGAGCCTGGCGGCGTCTCCCCAGCCCCGCCAGGTGAACCCGCTGGCCGCGCTGCTGCTCGCTCCCAACCCGAGCCCGATGACGCTCGAAGGCACCAACAGCTGGCTGCTGCGCGCGCCCGGCCACGGCGGCTGCGTCGTCGTGGACCCCGGCCCGGACGACGAGGGGCACCTGGCCGCGCTGGCCGCGGCGGGGCCGGTGACCACGATCCTGCTGACGCACGGCCACCCGGACCACAGCGAGGGCGCGGCGGTGCTGCACGAGCTGACCGGCGCGCCGGTCAGGGCGCTGGACCCGGCGCACCGCCTCGGCTCGGAGGGACTGGTCGAGGGCGACGTCGTGGCGGTGGCCGGCATCGAGCTGCGGGTGATGGCGACGCCGGGCCACTCGGCCGACTCGCTGTCGTTCCTGCTGTTCGGCGATACGACCGGCACGGCGACGGCGGACGGGGCGCCGCTCGCGGTGCTGACCGGCGACACCATCCTCGGCCGCGGCACCACGGTGGTCGCCTACCCGGACGGGCGGCTGGACGACTACCTGGCAAGCCTGCGCCGGCTCGCCGAGCTGCCCGAGGGCCTCGCCGTCCTGCCGGGGCACGGCCCCGAGCTGGCCGACGCCCGCGGGGCGGCGAACTACTACCTGGCGCACCGGGCGCAGCGGCTGGAGCAGGTCAGGGCGGCGCTCGCCGCCGCCGGGGTCGGCCCGGCCGATGCCACCCCACGCGACGTCGTCGAACGCGTCTACGCCGACGTCGACCGCGTGCTCTGGCCAGCCGCCGAGCTCTCGGTCCGCGCCCAGCTGGACTACCTGCGCGACGAGGGCTGACCACGGGTACCCAGCGTGGGTACCCGGGTCGGCATCGCCACCGAAACCACGCGGTCGGGGCGCTTCGTGCCTCGGCGGCATAGTTCGGCTCGCCAGATTGTTAGTGTGAGCGCCATCACAGCGGGCAGACCCGTCGCGCGGCCGCCCGGGACCTTGTGCCCGCAGGGTGGCGGGCGCCAGGCCCGGGCAGCGAGGCCTTGGCGTTCGACGACGGCGGGACGCCCGCTGCCAGACATCCGACAACGCCGCGACGGCGCGCGGGCCGGTGGCCGTGTCCCAGCCCACTAGACTTTCCGGACAGAGGGGGACCGCCAGTGCGAGACGTCCAAGATCGAGGCGGGTCAGCCCGTTCGCCGCGGGTGACCCCAGTGGCTTCTGCCGGGTCGCAGGCCGGACGGCGCACAGCCGGAAGACGGACGCCATGGTGATCGTCCCGACTCACTCGGGGACGCTGCGGTGCCCGCGCTGCGGAACACCGGCGGTGCCGGCCGCGCGCTACTGCTTCCACTGCGGGCTGCGGTTCACCTCGCTCGCCGGGTCGGGGCCGGAGTCCGCCGAGCGCCGCGTGGTCACCGTCCTGTTCGGCGACCTGTCCGACTTCACCTCGTGGGCCGAGGACCGCGACCCGGAGCGGGTCGGTGAGGTCACCGACCTGGTGCTCGCCGCGCTCGCCAAGGAGGTCGACGACGTCGGCGGCCGGGTCGACAACCTGGCCGGCGACGGGATCATGGCCGTGTTCGGCGCGCCGACCGCGCACGAGGACGACGCCGAGCGGGCGGTGCGCGCCGCCGCGGCGATGCAGGAGACGGTCCGCCGCCTGGTCGAGGACAGCGAGGACGGCGACACGCCGCTGGGCCTGCGGGTCGGCATCAACACCGGCGAGGTGCTCGCCGGTGTCCAGGCGTCGATGACGTACACCGTCGTCGGCGACACGGTGAACACCGCCGCCCGGCTGTCCGGAGCGGCCGCGGTCGGGGCCGTCTACGCCGGCCGGGACACCATGACCGCCACCCGCTCCGTCGCCACCTGGCGGGAGCTGCCGGACCTCACGCTGAAGGGCAAGCGCGAGCCGGTGCCGGCCTATGAGCTGGTGAGCCTGCGGCCGTCGAACGTGGCGAGGCCCGGCCTCGGTGACGACGCCGCCTTCGTCGGGCGTGACACGGAGCTGACGACGCTGCGCACCTGGTTCACCGAGACGCTTCAGGCCGGCTCGCCGACCATCGCCGTGATCACTGGCGAGGCCGGCATCGGCAAGACGCGGATCACCGGCGAGCTGGCCAAGCAGGCCCACGACGAGGCCGGCGCGCAGGTGCTGTGGGGCCGGACCGTGCGCCACGGCGACGGCCGCAGCCTGGCTCCGCTGGCGGACGTGATCCGCGGTGCCTGCGGCGTC
Organism: Pseudofrankia saprophytica; assembly: GCF_000235425.2. NCBI lineage: Bacteria > Bacillati > Actinomycetota > Actinomycetes > Frankiales > Frankiaceae > Pseudofrankia > Pseudofrankia saprophytica. Next base: position 1,874,526 of record NZ_KI912266.1, on the reverse strand, counting down.
GTCGACGGCGACAGCCTGGACCGGGTCGCCGACCGGGTTCGACGCACCGTAGGACGGCTGAACCATCCACTTACCGGCGCGCGGCTGCCCGCGGGACTCGCCGACCGGCTGCTCGGGATGCTCGGCGTCCCGACCGACCGGCGGGCCTCCGGCGCCGCCGAGCCGCCCCCTGGCGACCCGGCCGGCCGGGAGCACGGCGAGGCGAGCACCGGCGAGCGGTCCTTCGACCTGGCCGTCGACACCGTCGGGCTGCTGCTGTCCGCGCTCGCCGCCGAGCACCCGCTGATCGTCGTCGTCGACGACCTGGAGTGGGCCACCAGCCCGCTCATCGGGGCGTTGCGCCGCCTGGTGGGCCGGCTGATCGGCCCGATCATGCTGGTGTTGCTCGACCGGGAGATCCCACGGCTGGCGGATCTGCCGGGCGCTCGCGGGATGACGCTCGGGCCGCTACCCGAGGGCGCCGCGATGACGCTGCTGTCGGACTTCCTCAGCGGTGAGACGCTCAGCTCGCAGACCAGGGCGGCGCTGCTCACCCGGGTGCACGGCAACCCGTTCTTCCTGGCCGAGTTACTGAACCTGCTGATCGACCGTGACCAGCTACGCCGGCAGCCCGTCGCGGCGCTGGTAACCGCCTTCTCGGCCGGTCCCGGCGGCGTCGGCGGTGGGCCCGCCGCCGCCACCGGACCGACAGCCACCGGACCGACAGCCACCGCCGCGGGACCGGCCGTCGCCACTCGCCCGGCCGAGGCCGAGGGGCCCCGCTGGGTGCTGGAGGGCTCGCTGTCCGAAACGGCGCTGCCGGCCGGCGTGCAGTCGGTCCTGGCGGCTCGGATCGACGACCTGGACCCGACCGACAAGGCGGTGCTGCGGGCCGCCGCGGTACTCGGGAGCCGCTTCCCGGCCGCGGCGCTGCCGTGGGTCGAGGAACGGCCGGCGAACGAGGTCGCGGCGGCGCTGGAGCGGCTCACCGAGCGCCAGCTCGTCCGGCCGCCCCGGGCGGGCGAGCAACTGTGGCGGTTCGTCCACCCGATGGCGCGCGACGTCGCCTACGCCGGGCTGCCGAAGGTCGAGCGGGCGCGGCGGCACTCGACGGCGGCCCGCTGGGGCGTCACGGCGATGACCGGCTCGTCGCGCGAGGTGTCGAACTTCGTCGCGACCCACGCGCTACGGGCGTTCGACCTGGCGTCCTCGATGGCGCTGGCGCCGGCCGATCCGGCCTGGTCGGCGCGTGAGCCAGGCTTCAGGGCGCTGCTGCGCCTGGCCAGGGCGGCGCTGGCCCGTGACGACCATCGCACGGCCGCCGACCAGCTCGCCGACGCCCGCCGGCTCGGCCGCGGCGTGATCGACACCGACGACGAGAACATCGCCAGGGTGCTGCACGCCGAGGCGCTCGTCTCACTGCGCCGGCTGGAGGAGGCCGAGCGCACCCTGCGCCCGGCGCTGCGGGTCACCGCCCCGGCACGGCGCGCGGCCGCCTACGCCGTGCTCGGCGAGCTTCGCCAGAAGCAGGGGCGCGCGGAGCTCGCCACTCGAGCGCTGCGCACCGCGCTGGACGCGGCCCGCGCGGGCGGCGACGACCGCGCCGCCGCCGCGGCGCTGCGGCGGCTGGGCACCCTCGAGTACGGCGCCGCCCGGATCCGCACGGCCGAGGAGCTCTACCGCGAGGCACTGGAGCTGGCCCGCCGGGTCGACGACCCTCGCGGCGTCGGCTGGGCGCTGCAGCACCTCGCCTGGAGCGCGACCACTCGGGGCGACTATCCGCAGGCCGAACGCAGCCTGCGGCAGGCCACGGAGGTGTTCGAGCGCCTCGAGGACGCCGGCGGCATCGGCTGGTGCAGCGGCACCGAGGCGCTCGTCCTGTTGCTGTCGGGCCAGCTCGCGCGAGCACGGGCCCTGGCGCGCGGCCTGGTGGACGCGGCCGAGTCGATGGGCGAGCGGTGGGGCATGGCCGTCTGCCTGACGATCGGCGCGATCGCGGCGGCGGAGCTCGGTGACATCAGCGCGGCACGCACCGACGCGGGCAGGGCGGAGACGCTGTTCGAGGGCGCGGGCGACAGCTGGGGACGAATCCTCACCAAGGTCGCCCAGGGGCTCGCGGCCAGGGGCGCCGGAGAGCCGGACGCCGGCGCCGAGTTCCTCGCCGGCGCGTGCGCCGAGGCGGCCGCCGCCGGCCAGGCGCTGGTCGGCGCGCTCGCGTCGCTGATGCTCGGGCTGACCCTGCTGGACGCCGGGCGGGTCGACGAGGCCGAGCAGGCCGCCCAGAGCGCGATGGGCGAGCTGGTCGGCCTCGACCTGCGCCCGCACGCCCAGCTGGGCGCGAAGGTACTGGCGGCGCAGGTCGCCAGGGCGCGCGGGCGCCCGGGCGAGGCCATCGCGCTGCTGCGGGAGGCGCTGGCCGCGAGCGAGCCGGCGACGCTGCTGTTCCCCCGCCGCCAGGCCTACGCGCACCTGGCCGGCACCCTGCTGGACGCCGGGCAGCCGGATGAGGCGCTCGCGGTCGCCCGCCGGGCCGTCGCCGTGGACGCCGAGGACGTGCGCGCGCAGGTACTGGCCTGGCGGGCGCTCGGGACGGTGCTGGTCGCAAGCGGCGACCTGGAAGGCGGTCGGGAGGCCTACCTGCGGGCGCTGCGGGCGGCGACGGCGACCGAGGCGGTCAGCGAGGCGGCGCAGACCCGGCGGCTGCTGGCCGCCCTGCCCGACCCGGACCACGCCACCGTCGACGGCCGGGCCTCGCATCTCGGCGAGGCCAATGGCGAAGCGCACGGCGCGGCGCACGGCGACAACGGCCACGCGAGGATCGACACCGACCTGCCCGACACCGCCACGACGGTCACGCCCGCCTGACCCCTGCCTGGGGTCAGCGGGCGCGGCGGGCCAGCCGGTCGCGGTCGAGCAGGACCACGGCGCGGGAGTCGAGGCGCAGCCAGCCCCGGGTCGCGAAGTCGGCGAGCGCCTTGTTGACCGTCTCCCGGGAGGCCCCGACCAGCTGGGCCAGTTCCTCCTGGGTCAGGCCGTGCTCGACGCGGATCCCGGCGGCCTCGTTGCCGGGCTGCGCCGGCTCACCGAACCGCACCGCGAGGTCCAGCAGCGCCTTGGCGACCCGGCCGGGCACGTCGGTGAACACCATGTCGGCCATGGCGTCGTTGGTCCGGCGCAATCGGGCGGCCAGCACCCGCAGCAGCATCGAGCCGGCATCCGGCCGGGATCGCAGCCACGGGCGGAGCGCCGAGTGTTCCAGCGACACGAGCGAGGCGTCCGTCACGGCGGTGGCCGTAGCGGTCCGCGGACCCGGGTCGAAGAGAGACAATTCCCCGAAGATGTCCCCAGGCCCCATGACATACAGCAGGTTCTCGCGGCCGTCGGCAGACTGGCGTCCTATCTTCACCTTGCCGGACAGCACCACAAAGACGCGGTCACCCGGCTCGCCTTCACGGAACAGCACGTCACCACGGGTGACGTCCCTCCGCTCCAGGTGGCTGGAGAGCGCCTGGCGGTCCAGGTCGGACAACCCGACGAACAGCGGAACGCGAGCAAGCAGATCGTCCACGGGGTGAGCATGCCAGGACAGCGCGCGTAGAGCACGGCCAGGGCACCCCGAGCGTGCCCGTGCCCGCCTAAAATGACCAGATCAGCGATGAAGAAACACAATAAGTAACCAGGCTGAAGAGTAGGAGGAGGACGACGACACGCCTGGATGGACCGTGGCCAACGTCACTAGACGCTGCCGCGGCCCACGGTGTGTGACACGCCCGACCCCGGTTTCGCGGGCGGGGGCGCGTCGTCCACGATGTACCCGTCATGTTTCTCTTCGCCGCCATCGCGTTCCCTGTGGTGCTCCTCGGGCTTCTGCTGGCGATGGAGCGGGTCGAGCGCCCGCTGAACGCCGCGGACACCCGCAAGGGCATCGAGGGTTTCCTGGACAACGCCCGTCCTGACGAGGTCAACACCTTCGTCAACCAGGGCATGGCCGCCGCCCTCGATCGTTACCGCAGGCGCCTACGCCGCCAGCCGCCCGGCAAGCACCGGGCGGCCTAGCCGCCATGGCCTGACCAGTCGGCCAGGCCGTTCACCAGGCAGCCACCACTCCTCGCCGGCGCGGCGCCCGCCCGATCGAGGCAGGTAACGCGAGGCTGCGCCAGCAGGGGGAATAGGGTCAGGACATGCCGGCCATCGTCGACGCCTCCGTCGAAACCGCGCTGGCGCGGACCAGGCGGGCTCGGCGGATCGTGCGGATCCTGGGCGAGCTGCATCCCGACGCGCGGATCGCGTTGGACTTCACCAACCCGCTCGAACTGCTGGTCGCGACCGTGCTGTCGGCGCAGTGCACCGACAAGAAGGTCAACGAGGTCACCCCCGCCGTCTTCGCGAGATACCCCACCGCCGCGAGCTACGCGGGTGCGGACCGCGAGGAGCTCGAGCAGCAGCTGCGCCCGACCGGCTTCTTCCGTGCGAAGGCGAATTCGCTGATGGGGCTCGGTGCCGCGCTGGTGGACCGGTTCGACGGCGAGGTGCCACACAAGCTCGACGAGCTGGTCACGCTGCCCGGTGTCGGCCGCAAGACCGCCAACGTCGTGCTCGGGCACGCCTTCGACACGCCGGGCATCACCGTCGACACCCACGTCGGCCGCCTCTCCCGACGGTTTGGCCTGACCACCAACGACGACCCGGTCAAGGTCGAGTCCGATCTCGCCACGCTGATCGAGCGTAAGAATTGGACGATCGCCTCCGATCGGATGATCTTTCACGGCCGGCGGATCTGCCACGCCAGGCGACCGGCCTGCGGCGCCTGCGGCGTCGCGAAGCTGTGCCCGTCGTTCGGCGAGGGCCCGACGTCGGCCGCGGACGCGGCCCGGCTGGTCCGCGGCGACGCCGAAGCGGCCAGATGACGGCTCCCGACGGCCTCCCGCGCGCCAGCTCCCCCAGCGCCGGCCTCCCCGTCGCCGGCGGGCCGAGCGCCGGCGGCCCGCCCAGCTGGCTGCGCACGCTCGCGGCGGTGGTCACCCGCGACGGCCTGCCGGTCCGCGAGGAGGGCTGGCCACCGCCACCGCCGGACGCGCGGCCCGCGGCCGTGCTGATCCTTTTCGGCCAGGGCGAGCGCGGCCCGGACATGCTGCTGCTCGAACGGTCCGCCGACCTGCGCAAGCACGCCGGCCAGCCAGCCTTCCCCGGCGGCGCCGCCGACCCGACGGACGACTCGGCGGTCCACACGGCGCTGCGCGAGGCCCGCGAGGAGGTCGGGCTGGACCCGGCGGGCGTCGAGATCCTCGGTGCCGCGCCGCGCCTCTACCTGCCCCACAGCAACTACCTGGTGACCCCGGTGCTGGCCTGGTGGCGCGTGCCCTGCCCGGTCTACCCGGTCGACCCCGGCGAGACGTCGACGGTCGCCCGGGTACCGGTCGCGGACCTCGTCGACCCGGCGAAGCGGGTCCAGCTGCGCCACCCGCGCACCGGGAAGCCGAGCCCGGCGTTCCGGGTCGCCGGCATGACGACGGTGTGGGGCTTCACCGCCGGCATCCTCGACGCACTGCTGCGCCTGGCCGGCCTGGAACGGCCGTGGGGCGAGGGCCCGCCGGTCGACGACCCGGCCGTCAACGCCTCGATCGCCCGCGCCGCGCGCGAGCTGGCCCAGGCCGGCGACGCCGAGGCTGCCGGCGAGATCGACCCCCACGACCTCACGACGGACGACACGGACACCGTGGACGGCGTCGACGGCGTCGAGCCCGACGGCCTGGGCGCCCCCGACAACACCGCTGGCACCGGAACCGGTGCCGGCCCGACGAAGGGCTCGGCGGCTTGAGGATGTCGACGGCGGGCCGCCGCCTGACCGTGACGGTGATCGGGGCCCTGGCGCTGGCCGCGGCCGGCGCCGGCTGCACGGCCGAGCACCCGGACGCGCCGAAGCCCACCGCGGTCCTGACCCCGACGGTCACGGACGGGGTCCAGGTCTTCCATCTCATCGGCCTGGCCGACCTGCGGTTCTCGGCGGCCACGTTGAACGCCCGGCCCGGGAAGATCCGCGTCGACTTCTCCGTGGCGGACGGCTCCGCGTCCCACAACTTCGTGATCCCCAAGATCCCAGCGGCGCGCACCGACATCGTCGGCGCCGGAATGTCACGGTCGGTGACCTTCTCCGTCACCACGCCGGGCGACTACCCGGTGATCTGCACGCTGCACCCGAACATGTCCGCCACACTGCACGTCGGCTGACGCCGACCGAGAAGACCGCCTCCTGTGTTGAACATCCTGGACATCGTCCTGCTGCTCCTGGTGCTGGCGTTCGCCGTATCCGGCTACCGGCAGGGCTTCGTGGTCGGCGCGCTGTCGTTCGTCGGCTTCATCGGCGGCGGGATCCTCGGCGCCCAGATCGCCTACCCCATCGCCAGGCTGATCGGCCAGCGCGAGCACGGCGCGGTCATCGCCCTGGTCACCGTCCTGACTCTCGCCTGCCTCGGCCAGGTGGTCGGGACGGCCACCGGCGTCGCCCTGCGCAGCCGGCTCACCTGGCGGCCCGGCGAGACCGTCGACTCGCTGGCCGGCGCCGTGCTGTCGGGGCTGTCCGTGCTGCTGGTCGCGTGGCTGATGGCGACCGCGCTGGAACGATCCCCGTTCACCACCGCCGCCCGCGAGGTCCGCGGTTCCACCGTGCTGACGACGGTCGACGACGGCATGCCCACGGGTGTCCGGGAGACGTTCTCCAGCCTGCGCCAGCTCGCGGACGGCAACGGCTTCCCCGCGGTGTTCTCCGGCCTCGGCAACGAGTCGATCGTCGCCGCCGACCCGCCCGACGCCGCGGTGGTGAACGCCGCCGGGGTCACGGCGGCCGCCGCCAGCGTGCTGAAGGTGCGGGGCATCGCGCCGTCCTGCTCACGGCAGGTCGAGGGCACCGGGTTCGTGTACGCGCCGCAGCACGTGATGACCAACGCGCACGTGGTCGCCGGGGTCCGGGAGCCGGGCGTGGAGGTCGGCGGCCGCCTGCTGTCGGCGCGGGTGGTGGTCTTCGACCCGGAGCGCGACGTGGCAGTGCTCTACGTCCCCGACCTCAACCGGCCGCCGCTGCCGCTGCAGACCTCACCCCCGGGCCACGCCGACGACGACGCCGTCATCGCGGGCTTCCCGGAGGACGGCCCGTACCGGACGGAGCCCGCCCGGATCCGCAACCGGCAGAAGGCGAAGGCGCCCGACATCTACTCCCACGGCACCGTGGTACGCGACATCTACGCGGTGCGCGGCACGGTGCTGCCCGGCAACTCGGGCGGCCCGCTGCTCTCGCCGAACGGCGCCGTCTTCGGCGTGGTCTTCGCCGCCGCGACCGACGACAACGACACCGGGTACGTGCTGACGGCGGCCGAGGTGAGCGGCGCGGCCCAGGCGGGCGAGGTCGCCACCGCCCCGGTCAGCACCCAGGGCTGCCGCTGAGACCGCGGCGCGGGGCTGTCAGGTCGGGGTGGCGAGCCAGCGTAGGAGGAGGTCGCTGACCAGCGTGGGGGCCTCCTCGGGCAGGAAGTGGCCGGCGCCGGGAAGCAGCTGCCAGGTGTAGGGCCCGCTGACGTAGCGGCTGGAGCCCTGGGCGGTGTCGGGCAACAGGAACGAGTCGGCGTCGCCGTGCAGCTGCAGTACGGGGCAGGTGACCCCGCGCCGCAGCGCCTGCGCGAACCGCGCGCCATCGGGCCGGAACAGCGAACGGAACACCCAGCGGTGGTACTCCAGCGAGCTGTGCGCCACGCCGGGAATCCGCATCGCCGCGCGGTAGCGCTCTTCCTCCTCGTCGCCGGGGAACCCCGGACCGCTCCAGGCGCGCAGCAGCTCGCCGACCTGGGCCGCCTCACCGGCGACCAGCTGGCGCTCGGGCAGCCACGGCAGCTGGAAGGTGAACAGATGCGACCCGGCCAGGCCCTGTGCTCGGGGGCTCACCGCGTACTGGTGGCGGACCCGCAGCGGGTGCGGCATTCCGAGAACCGCGATCCGGCGGACCTGGCGTGGCCACAGGGTCGCGGCGGTCCAGCACGCGAGCCCGCCCCAGTCCTGCCCGACCAGCACGGCGTCGCGCTCACCGAGCGCGCGGATCAGCCCGGCGACGTCGTCCGCCAGCGTGAAGGCGTCATATCCGCGCGGTGGCTTGTCGCTCGCCCCGTAGCCGCGCAGGTCGGGCGCCGCCACCCGGTAGCCGGCGGCGGCCAGCGCCACGAGCTGGTGGCGCCACGCCCACCAGAACTGCGGGAATCCGTGCAACAGCAGCACCAGCGGGCCTTGGCCCAGCTCGGCGACGTGCAGCCGGGTGCCGTTCGCGGAGACGTCTCGATGCCGCCACGGCCCCTCGATCAGCACGCTGGCGGGCTCAGACGCGACCACCTTCGCCACCGATCGGCCCCCGTAGGTTCGGCACCCGCCCGTACGTCTGGCAGCCCACCGGCGACACCAGCGCTCGCGGGCTCAGCCCCAAGACGCCGCCCACGGGCCAGCCGGGAGCAAGACGGCGCCCGCCCACCAACAGCTACGACACCGAGCATGCCCTACGCCGGGCCCACGGCGCCCACGAGGGCCGACGCCCTCCCCACCCGGTCCCGGACCGAGGCGTTCGGCGGCGGCCCTCGGCGGCCGTCCCTCAGCGGCGGTCGGTGCCAGCCTGCGCGGTGCCGGCCGGTGCGGTGCCAGCCCCGCGACCCGCCGCGCCGGAGCCGATCGAGTGCCGCAGCACGGCGACGTCCTCACGGACGGACGAGATCGCCCGTTGCGGCGGCCGCAGCTTGCGCAGCCGCATCGCGCCGACCAGCGCGAGCATCCCGGCGAGCGCCAACAGCAGCACCGCCGTGATCAGGAAGGACCAGAAACGCTCGAGGCCGGCCCAGGTGAACAGCTCACCAAGGAAGATCGTCAGTGCGATCAGGGCGCCGAGCCCCAGCCCGGCGGCGGCACCGATCAGCCCGGCGCCGACGGCGGCCGACGCCGCCTGCCGGGCCAGTTCCGCCTTCGCGAGGTCGATCTCCTGACGGACGAGCAGTGACATGTCCCTGGTCGCGATCGCGACCAGCTCGCCCAGTGAGGCTTCCTTCCCCGCGCGCCGATCCCCGTTCCCGAGCGTCACCGCAGTCCCTCCCATCCCCCGGCCGTCGGGAGGGCACAGGCCGGCCGATTCACCGCCGGCCGACTCACGCCCGCCGGGCCGGCTCACACCCGAGCCGACCCGCGCCCTCGCCCGGCTCCGCTTCCCCGGTCCCCTGCTTCCAGTCTGACGCCCACGGCACGCCCACGCGGGCCATAGCGACGAGTGGATGGGCGTGTGGCCCGGATTACCGCCACTCGTGGGCCCGGCGGCCGTGGAGAACGCGGCCACCCATCCGGGCGGGTAGCGTCGGCTGCGTGTCGACAGCGCCCAGCCCGCAGGCCCGTATCGAGGCTGACCCGTTCGCCAGGGTCGCGGCGCTTCCCGGCGTGGACGAGGCGGTGACGGCCGCCCGCTCGGCCGTCGACGCGCTGCTGCGCCACCGGGTGCTGCGCCGGCGCAGCGCGGAGGTCACGGCCGAGGCTTCGCTGCGCTCCGCCCGGGCCAGCGCCGCGCTGGAGGGCCGCGACGTCGCGATGGAGACCCTGCGGGACCGTCTCACCGCCGGCGAGGACGGGCACGGCGGTGGCACCCCCGCGGCGGCCGGCCAGCCGTCAGGTCCCGCGGACGACGACCTCGCGGTGACTCTCGGGGCGGTCCGGCTGTACGCCGAGCTCGGCGGCCTCAGCGCGGCCTGGGAGCGGGCCCCGCGCCAGGCGCTCGCCCGGATGCACACCCTGCTCGGCCGGGGCATCGTCGCGGACGGCGAGCTTGGCCGCCCGCGCGCCGCCGCGGCCACCGCCGACCCCCTCGGGCTCGGTCCGGCTCCGAGCCCGGCGGAGGTGTCCGCCCGGCTGGACGGGCTGGTCGGCCTGCTGGTCGGGCGAACGGTGGCGCCGGCGATCGTGGTCAGCGCGATCGTCCACGGCGAGCTGCTCGCGCTGCGCCCCTTCGGCAGCCTGGACGGGATGATCGCGCGCGCGGCCGCCCGGCTGGTCCTCATCGGGCGGGGCCTGGACCCCAAGGCGGTGACCGCGAGCGACGTGGGCCATCTGGAGGTCGCGCTCGGCGAAGGAGCCGCCGGCATCGCCTCGCCCGACGTCACCTACCGGGCCGCCGCCGCGGGCTACGCGCACGGCGGCGCGGACGGCGTGCGCGCCTGGCTGCTGCACTGCGCCCGCGCCGTCGAGCTCGGTGCCCGCGACTCCCTCGCCGTCTGTGAGGCCATCAGCAGGTCCTGAGCGGCCCTGGCGCCCCTCGTCCTGGCGGGAGCCCCTCGTCCTGGCGGGAGGGCCAAGCCCCCCGCCCGAACCCTCTTTCGTACCGCGCCGGCTGGCCTGTGGATGACGGTCATCCACAGGCGGTCCGACGGGGCACGGTGGTGCGACCGAACCGTCCGCTCCGAAGGGACCAGGGCGCCATGGCCACCGGCCCACCGATCGTCCGCCTCGCACCCATCGTCGCCGCCCAGCCGGGTGGCACCACCCAGCCAGCCGGCGCGGCCATGCCCACGGCCGCCTCCCGGTCGGTCTCGGGCCCATGGCCGGCAGGCCTGGCCGAGTCACCAGCGCCGGCAGCCGGGGAGCTGGCCCGATGACGGCGCCCGCCCACGGCGTGCCGGCGGCGACGATCGCCGGCGTGCGCGACCGGCTGGTGGACGGGGCCCATCCGCCCACCCAGGCGGACGTGGCCCGGGCGCTCGCCGAGGTCGCCGGGCCGCTGCCCGAGACCCACCGGGAGGTGACCCGGCGGGTGATCACCGCCGAGCTGTTCGGCGCAGGCCCGCTGGACGAGCTGCTCGCCGACCCGGCGGTGACCGACGTACTGGTGAACGGGCCTGCTGAGGTGTGGGTCGATCGCGGCGAGGGGCTGGAACGTGCCGCCGTCTGGTTCGCCGACGACGACACGGTGCGCCGGCTCGCGACCCGGCTCGCGGCCAGCGGCGGGCGGCGGCTGGACGCGGCGGCGCCCTACGCGGACGCGCGGCTACCCGACGGCACCCGGCTGCACGCGGTGCTCACGCCGGTGGCGGCCGGTGGCACCTGCCTGTCGCTGCGCCGGCCGCGACAGGTGCCGATCGGCCTCGCCGAGTTCGTCACGGGTGACGTCGACGGTGGCGGTGGCGGTGGCGCGGGCCGCGACGGCGACGCGCTCGTCGACGTGCTGCGCGCGCTCGTCGACGCCCGGCTGGCGATCGCCGTCACCGGTGGAACGGGCAGCGGCAAGACGACCCTTCTCGCCGCGCTCCTCGGCCGCGTGAGCGCGGCCGAACGCGTCGTGGTCGTGGAGGACACCGCCGAGCTGACGCTGGAACGCGACAACCTCGTCCGGCTGCAGGGCCGGCCGCCCAACATCGAGGGCGCGGGCGCCATCACCCAGCGCGACCTCGTCCGGCAGGCGCTGCGGATGCGGCCCGACCGGCTGGTCGTCGGGGAGGTCAGGGGACCTGAGGTGCTGGACCTGCTGGTGGCCTTCAACACCGGGCACGAAGGCGGCCTGACGACCATTCACGGGAATGCGCCCGGCGCGCTGCCGGCCAGGATGGAGGCGCTGGGCGCGCTCGCGGGCCTGACCCGGCCCGCCCTGCACAGCCTGCTGGCGGCGGCCGTGCAGGTCACCGTCCACCTGCGCCGGGATGACGCCGGCCGGCGCGTCGTCGCCGCCGTGGGCGTACTGCGCCAGGACTCCGACGGGCTGGTGCGGGTCCGTCCGGCGCTGGTCGCGACGCCGCCCGCGCCGCCCGAGGCGCCGGGCGGCCGCATGCTCCCGGCGGACGGCATGCCCTGGCTGCGCGACCTGCTGCGTGATCGCGGTGTCGGTCTCCCGCCACCGTTCGGGTCCAGGCCATGACCGCCGCGACGCGGACGGCGCGGGCGGCCGCCCCACCGATCAGGGGGGCGGCCGTCGTCGCGGCGGTGATCGGAGCCGGCGCGGTCGCGGGGCGCGCCGGCGCGCTCCTCGCCGCGTTGGTCGGGGTGGCCGCCGCCACCGGCATCCGCGCCGGGCGGCGGGCGGCGGCCCAGCGGCGGCTGACGGCGGCGAGGGCGGTCGCGGAGGACCTGTTGGCCGCGTTCGCGGCCGAGCTCGACGCGGGCGCCGACCCGGACACCGCCCTCAGAGCGGCCATGGCCGCCGCGGGGCGGCGGGCACCCGACGATCTCGGCCGCGACCTGCCTGAAGCCCTGGCCGGGGCGAGCGACGCCGCCACCCTCGTGGACGGCCGCGCCGTGGGCGCTGACGAGCTGGCGTCGCTCTCAGCCGGGCTGGAGGCCGGTGAGGATCCGACCGGACTGCTCGCCGGCTGCCGGACACCCGTGCTACGCCAGCTCGGCGCGGCCCTGTGGGTCTGCCGGACCGGCGGGGCCCGGTTGGCGCCGGTCGCGATGACGCTGGCCACGGCGGCGCGGGCGGATGCCCGGCAGGCCGGCGAGCTCGCCGCCGCGCTGGCGGGGCCGCGCTCGTCCGGGCGGTTGGTGGCGGGCCTGCCGGTCGTCGGCATCCTGTTCGCCGCCCTGCTCGGCGCCCGGCCGGCCCACGTGCTGCTCGCCACGTCAGCGGGCTCGGCCTGCCTCACCGCCGGGGTCGCCCTCGATCTGCTTGGCCTGCGCTGGCTTCGCTGGATCGGCGACCGGGTGGCCCGCGGCGCCGAGCCGGCGGCATCCTGGGACGCGCGCCTGGACGAGCCCGGGCTCCGGGCGCGGGCCGGGCAGTCCGGCCAGTCCGGGTCTCGACCCGGGCGGACGGCGGTGGGTGCCGGGTTGGCGGCCGTGGCCGGGGCCGCCGCCGCGGCACTCCTCGCTCACGGCCAGCGCGGGCCCGGGATGGTGGCCGCGGTGGGCGCGGCGGCGTTGCTGGTCGGCGCGGCGCTGCCCGTCGACCCCGACCGGGCGCGGCGGGCCCGGCTGCTCGCGGACCTCCCGTTCGCGCTCGACCTCGTCGCCGCCTGCCTCGCCGCGGGCGCGACCGTGCCAGCGGCGCTGGAGGCCACGGCCGCCGGAGTCTCAGGCCCGCTCGGCGTAGAGCTCAGGGCAGCCGCCCGCGGGCTGCGCCTGGGAGCGACGGCGACACGGGCGACGGCCCGGCTGGTGGCGGCTGGCACGGCGCCGAGCGGCCCGCTCGACGCGCTGCGGCGGCGTGCCGGCGCGGGTCAGCGCGCGAGTCCCGCGCGCCCGCTGGTGGCGGCGGCCCTGGCGTTCGGGCGGGTCGAGAGCAGCGGGGCCCGGCTCGCTGACGCGCTCACGAGGATCGCCGCTCGCACCCGGGCCCAGTCCCACGACGAGGCGATCGGCGCCGCGCGGCGGGCAGGCGTCCTCACGGCAGCGCCGCTCGGGTTGTGCTTCCTGCCCGCGTTCCTGCTCCTGGGCGTGGTCCCGACCATCCTCGGCTCGCTGCCCGGCGCGCTCCCGAACTGATGGGGCGCTCCTATGGACACGTTGGCGATATCCCCGCATCACAGCCCCCCGCATCCCACCCACGGAGGTGTCAGCCCATGCCCCCGCTGTCAGCGCTGTTCCTACTGCCCGCGTTGCTCTGTGGCTGCGCGCTGCTGGCCCACGGGCTCGCCCACCGCCTGGACGACCCACGCCCCCGGTCCGGGGGCCTGGCGCGCCGGAACGCCGCGGGCCGCGACGCGGGCATGTCGACCGCCGAGTACGCCGTGGGCACCGTCGCCGCGGTCGCGTTCGCGGGCGTGCTCTACGCCGTCGTCAGCAGCTCGGCCACCCAGGAGATGATCATGTCGGTGGTCCGGCGCGCGCTCACGCTGCCCTTCTGACCGCTTCGGAGGCAACTGATGACGCGGATCCACCTCCGCCAGCCGAAGGCCGCCGGACCGAGGCTGGCACCCGCCAGGCGCACACGGCCGCGCCGTCCACACGACAGCGGGCACGCGACCCGGCCCGCCAAGGGGCACGCGCCTCAGTCCGACAGCGGCCAGGCGACCGCTGAGCTGGCACTTGGGCTGCCGACTCTCAGCGCCGTCGTCCTCCTCGCGCTCTGGCTGCTCGCGGCCGCCGGGGCGCAGGCCCGGGCCCAGGAGGCGGCCAGGATCGGGGCACGGGCCGCCGCGCGTGGGGACGACGACGGCCGGGCCGCGGCGTGGGCACGCCTGGCCGCCCCGCCGGGCGCCACGGTCACGATCTCCCGGCAGGCCGACGAGGTCACGGTGACGGTTCAGGCCCGGCTGGCCGCGACGGGTTCCCTGCTGCCACCGGCCCACGTCACGGCCAGCGCCGTGGCCCCCGTGGAACCCGCAACGGCCGGCGGGCAGGTCGAACCCGGCGGGCCAGGCGAGGCGGCTCCCGGATGAGCCCGGCAGCCAGGTGGCCGGCACGACACGGCGACGATCGCGGGTCGGCGACGGTGCTGCTGCTGGGCTGGCTGATGGTTCTCGCGATGTCGGCCGGGATCCTGCTGGCAATCAGCGCGGTTTCGCTCGCCCGGCGCCAGGCGGCCACCGGCGCGGACCTCGCGGCGCTCGCCGCCGCGTCGGACCGCACCGGTGACCCGGCCACCGCCTGCGGCCGGGCACGGGTCTTCGCCGCGCGCAACGGCGCCGAGCTCGTCGCCTGTCGAACCACCGGCGACGCGGTCGAGGTCGTCACGCGGGTACACCCGCCGCCGGCCTTGCGGCTGCTCGGGCCGCTCGCCGCCACCTCGCGTGCCGGTCCCTGGATCGGAGTGACCAGCCGGGCAGAGACGGGAGCCGGCGGATGATCGAACCCGGGCCGGCCGTCCACCGACGGCCTCGCCGAACCCACCGGGATCATGGCCGGCCTCGCCGCCACCCTGGAAGGCCGGCCGGCGGCGGCCCTGGGCACCGCCCGCCAGCCCGGTGAGCGCCCGCCGGCCCGGCGGGTCATGGCCCGTCCAGCCTGCCCAGGATCGTGGTGAGGAGGCGGACAGCGGCGGCCTTGTCGAGTGGCTCGTTGCCGTTGCCGCACTTCGGTGACTGCACGCACGACGGGCACCCGGCCGGGCACTCGCAGGCGGACACGGCATCACGGGTCGCCGTCAGCCAGGTGCCGAAACGCCCATAGCCGCGCTCCGCGAAGCCGGCGCCGCCAGGGTGGCCGTCGTAGACGAACACCGTCGTCTGCTCGGTGTCCGGATGCAGCGCGGTCGACACACCGCCGATGTCCCAGCGGTCACAGGTGGCGAACAGCGGCAGCAGCCCGATCGCGGCGTGCTCGGCGGCGTGCACCGCGCCCGGCACGTCGGCCCGCTTGACGCCGGCATCCGCCAACAACCCGTCCGAGACCACGTACCAGACCCCCCGGGTACGCAGGTGGCGGGGCGGCAGGTCGAGCGGGACGTCTCCGAGCACCTCGCCGGTGGTGATGAGCCGCCGCTGGTAGCCGACCACCTGGCTGGTCACCTCGACCGTGCCGAAATACACGGCCAGGTCACGGTCGACGACCCGTGCCCTGGTCTGCTCGACGATCCGGATGTCGGTGTGGTCGCGGGCCGTCGTCGTCCAGTCCGGCGCGGCCTGGGCCGCGAAGGCGACCGACTCCTCCAGGTCGAGCTCCTCGACGACGAAGCTCACGCCCTGGTGCAGATAGACGGCGCCGGAATGCACGGTCGAGTGCGAGGTCGCCGCGTCGACGGTGCCGAGCAGCCGCCCCGTGTCGGCCTCGACGATCCGCACCGGCGGGCCGCCGACACCCCGGATGTCGACGTCGGGCCGGCCCCGCTGGGTCCAGTACCAGCCGGCCGGCCGCCGGCGCAGCCGGCCGCGCCGGACCAGGTCGTCGAGCACCGGCCGCGCGGCGGGCCCGAACAGCTCGAGATCGCTGTCGGTGACGGGGAGCTCGGCGGCGGCGCACTCCAGCTGCGGGCCGAGCACGTATGGGTTGTCGGGGTCGAACACCGTCGCCTCGACGGGCCGGCCGAACACCGCCTCGGGGTGATGCACCAGGTAGGTGTCCAGCGGGTCGTCCCTGGCGACCAGCACCGCGAGCGCGCCCTGCCCCGACCGGCCGGCGCGGCCGGCCTGCTGCCGCAGCGAGGCCAGCGTCCCCGGATAGCCCGCGATCACGGTGGCGTCCAGGCCGCTGATGTCGACACCGAGCTCGAGCGCCGAGGTCGCGGCGACGCCGAGCAGGTCGCCGGAACGCAGCCGGGCCTCCAGCTCCCGCCGCTCCTCGGCGAGGTAGCCGGCCCGGTAGGCCGCGACCCGCTCGCCAAGCTCGGGCGCTACCAGGCCCAGAGCCCGGCGGGCCGAGTTCGCCACCACCTCGGCGGCACGCCGCGAGCGGACGAAGACCAGCGTGCGCACGCCGTCAGCCACCAGGTCCGCGAGCAGGTCCGCCGACTCGGCGGTGGCCGAGCGCCGCACCGGCGCTCCGTTCTCACCGGCACCCAGGTCCCCGCCACCTTCGGCGTCCCCGCCACCTTCGGCGACCTCGACACCATCGGCGAACTCGCCACCTTCGGCGCCTTCAGCCACCATGGCCATCCGGCCGTCCACGGCGGCGGCTGGCGGGCGCCCGCCGGTGAGGAACAGCGGCGGCTCGTAGAGGACGAAGTCGGTCGCCCCGCGCGGGGAGCCGTCCTCATCGACGACGTCGACGTCGAGGCCCGTCAGCCGGGACGCGGCGACGCCCGGGTCGGCGACGGTGGCCGACGCGAGCACGAACACCGGGTTCGACCCGTACCGGGCGCAGACCCGCCTCAGCCGGCGCAGCACCTGCGCGACGTGCGCGCCGAACACCCCGCGGTAGCCATGGCACTCGTCGATGACGACATAGCGCAGACCGCGCAGGAAGGGTCCGAACCGGCGGTGGCCCGGCAGGATCCCCCGGTGCAGCATGTCGGGGTTGGTCAGGACGAAGGTGGCGTGCGCGCGCACCCACTCCCGCTCGCCGGTCGGCGTGTCGCCGTCATAGCTGGCCGCGCGGACGGCCGTCAGCGCCAGGGAGCGCACCGCGCGAAGCTGGTCGTGGGCCAGCGCCTTGGTGGGAGCCAGGTAGAGCGCCCGCGCCGACGGGTCGCCGAGCAGCGTGGTGAGCACCGGCAGCAGGTAGCCGAGCGACTTGCCGGATGCCGTCCCGGTCGCGAGCACGACGCTTCGGCCCGCGAACGCCGCCCCCGCCGCCGCGACCTGGTGGCTCCACGGCGCCGTGACGCCCGCGGAGCGCAGCCGCCCCAGCAGCAGCGGGTCCGCCCACTCCGGCCAGTCCACGGCCGTCCCCGCCCGCGCGGGAACTCGCTCGACATGGGTCACGCATCGGTCCCGCCGACGGTCGGCCCGCAGCCGGGACAGGATCTCGGACCCGCGGTCGCTGCCCACCTCGGACTCCTGCCTCCCGCGCTTGTCAGCGGACGTGGTCAAGACGTGGCCAATCCGGCTCACCTCGTTCTCGGGTGCTCCAGGCGTTCTCAAGAGTAGGCAGGCCGCGCTATGCCGCACTGTCCTGGTTGTTCGCCCGGGTGCGAGCGGGGGCACGCGCGGCTCTCGGACCAGCGGAGCGTGGACCTGCGCCGAACAGGGCGGAAGGCCACATCGGTGCCTTCCGGCCGGGCCTCACCGGCCGGTCACCGAGAGTGGCAGACGGAAACAGAAGATCCGGCGTAGATTCCCGGTGGCGTCGGTTCGCGTCAGGTCCGGCGCGCCGGGTTATTCCGACGCGTCGGGCCGTGGTGGTGTGGGGTCATGCCAGCCCGTGGAGCTATCCGTCCGGCTGTGTGATGCAGCGGTCGGATTGACCCTCCACGCCGCGGGGTAGTGGCGCCTGCAGTCGGGTCCATCAGACCTGAACGACCCACGCGCCCGACCGACTAGTCGACGTAGCACGCAGGAGGATCCGTGGACCTGTCCCTCACGACCCGCCAGGAAGGCGACCACACGGTCGTCGTCGTGGGCGGCGAGATCGACGTCTACACCGCGCCGAAGCTGCGTGAGCAGCTCATCGACCTCGTTTCAGCCGGCTCTTACCACCTGGTCGTCGACATGGAGGGCGTCGAGTTCCTCGACTCCACCGGCCTCGGTGTCCTCGTCGGCGGCCTCAAGCGGGTTCGGGCGCACGACGGCTCGCTGCGCCTCGTCTGCACGCAGGAGCGCATCCTCAAGATCTTCCGGATCACGGGCCTGACCAAGGTCTTCCCGATCCATGCCTCCGTCGAGGAAGCGCTCTCCGCCAGCGACTGAGGCGCCCTGGCCACCCGGCTCGCCGTCCCCACGACGGGGTCGCGGGTGGCCTGAAGGACGTCGCGCCGGGGCACCGCCCCGGCCACCCTGGGACCTGGGACCGAGCATCGCCTGACGAGGCGGGACCGACCGGCCACACCGGCCGGCCCGGTCCCGGCAGCTGCTCGAGGCGCTCGCGCGCCACCCTCGCCCGGTACCGGCGCCGACCAGGCACGGCCGCTCGGCGACGAGATGGTCGGGCCAGGCTGGTCGGGAGCCGGGACCTCCCCAGGGACGATGCTTACCAACAGGACAGAAACCCCGGAGGCCGCATGTCCACCGTCGAGTTGCGCTTCGCCGCCCTGCCGGGGCATGTCCGCACCGCCCGCATGATCGCCATGGCGGTCGCGCGGCGGGCCGGGGTGCCGTCCGGGGCGC
The DNA here is from genome assembly GCF_000235425.2 of Pseudofrankia saprophytica. Classification (NCBI taxonomy): domain Bacteria; kingdom Bacillati; phylum Actinomycetota; class Actinomycetes; order Frankiales; family Frankiaceae; genus Pseudofrankia; species Pseudofrankia saprophytica. Next base: position 1,855,918 of record NZ_KI912266.1, on the reverse strand, counting down.
TGGACGAGATCAGGCTCGCGGTCGGTGAGGCCTGCCTGCGCGCGGTGAACGTGAACCGGCGGCGGGCGCCCGAGGACCTGGTCGAGGTTCGGATGATGAGCGCCGACGGTGCCTTCACCGTCACGGTCGTCGATTCGGGGGAGCCCGCCGACGACGCGACGCCCGGCCCGGACGGCGGTCTGCTCGGCGCGCCGGCACTGCTCGACCTGGGCCTGGGCGCCCGGCCCCTCGGCGACGCGCTGGCGGCCCTTCCCGGCGACCAGGAGCCCGGGGCGACCGGTTCGGCTCTGCCTCCGGGCATCGGCCTGGCGCTGATCGAGGGGCTGGTCGACGACGTCGAGATCCGCAGCCGCCCGGACGGCGTCGGCACCGTGGTGACGATGACCTGGGACACCGCCGCCTTCATCGGGGGCGACCTGGAGGGCGGCCTGGCGGCGGCGGGCAACCCCGCCTTCTGACGGCGAGACTCGCCGGCCGGCCCCGCGGGACCCCGGAGGGAACGTCGCTCGCGACACGTGCCCTACGGACCCGCAGGGGGCGGTCGGCCGCAAAAACGAGCGCACGCCGCAGACGTGTGGATAGACTCCGCCGCATCTCACAGACGGTCTAGCTGGCCGTCCGTGACCGGAGTTATTGCTCCCGGTGGAGTGCGGTGGAGGTGGGGCAGGGACCTTCCGCGAGACGGCAACGCAGGCACCGAGTCGGCCGGCAGACGTGGTACTCCCCGAGCAAAGGACGCCACGCCACCGGGCGCCGTCACCTGCGCGCCGCCAGCCACGGTTTGACCCGCGAACCCACGACATCCCCGACCAGCCACCCGCGGCGTCGTCCGATGCGACGCTTGCTGTGACCGTCGGGCCTGCGCGCATCGTCTAGCTACGACGGCGTGCGAATGCCCGGCTGTCCAGGGGACAAACAGTGCAGACCGGGAGGAGCCATGTCCCCGACCCAAACCGCGGACTCACCCGCGACCGCTGGGATCGACCTTACTGGCGGGCAGCTGGGATTGGTCGCCGGTGTGGCGTTCATCGCAGCGTTGGCCCTGCTCGTGGCCGCTTATCTGGTCCGCGAGGTACTCGCGGCCAGCCAGGGCGGACCCAAGATGATCGAGGTCGGCAAAGCGGTACAGGAAGGCGCCGCCGCCTATCTGCGCCGCCAGTTCAAGACTCTGGCCGGGTTCGTCGTCGTCATCCCGTTCGTCCTGCTGGCGCTGCCGGCGGACGACACCGGTGCCCGCGTCGGCCGCTCGGTGTTCTTCGTCATCGGCGCGATCTTCTCCGCGCTCGTCGGCTTCGTCGGCATGTCGCTGGCGACCAGGGCCAACACCAGGACAGCCGCGGCGGCCAACGAACGTGGCGAGAAGGCCGCGCTTCGGCTGGCGTTCCGCACCGGCGGCGTCGTCGGGATGTTCACCGTCGGGCTCGGCCTGCTCGGCGCCGCCGTCGTGGTGCTCGCCTTCCAGGACACGGCGCCGCAGGTACTGGAGGGCTTCGGGTTCGGCGCCGCGCTGCTCGCGATGTTCATGCGGGTCGGCGGCGGCATCTTCACCAAGGCCGCCGACGTCGGTGCCGACCTGGTCGGCAAGGTGGAGAAGGGCATCCCCGAGGACGACCCGCGCAACGCGGCGACCATCGCCGACAACGTCGGCGACAACGTCGGCGACTGCGCCGGCATGGCCGCCGACCTGTTCGAGTCGTACGCGGTCACCCTGGTGGCCGCGCTGATCCTCGGCGTCGGGGTGTTCGGCGCGCACGGGCTGGTGTTCCCACTGTTGATCCCGGCTGTCGGCGTCATCACCGCCGTCATCGGCATCTTCGCCGTCACGCCCCGCGCCAAGGACCGCAACGGGATGGCGGCGATCAACCGCGGGTTCTTCATCTCGGCGGTGATCTCCGCGATCGGCGTCGTCATCGTCGCGCTCCTCTACCTGCCGAGCAGCTTCGCCGACTTCCCCGGCATGGAAGGCAGCACCCAGGATGGCAACCCGCGGGTGATCGCCATCAGCGCGGTGCTGATCGGCATCGTGCTCGCCGCGGCGATCCAGCTGCTCACCGGCTACTTCACCGAGACGGCCCGCAAGCCGGTCCGGAGCGTCGTCGAAGCCTCCACCACCGGCCCGGCGACCAACATCCTCGCCGGCATCGGCGTGGGCCTCGAGTCCGCGGTCTACTCGGCGGTGCTGATCGGGGCGGCGGTGTTCGGCGCCTATCTGCTCGGCTCGGGCAGTGTCACCGTCGCGCTGTTCGCCGTCGCGCTGGCCGGTACCGGGCTGCTCACCACCGTCGGCGTGATCGTGTCGATGGACACCTTCGGGCCGGTGAGCGACAACGCCCAGGGCATCGCGGAGATGTCCGGCGAGGTGACCGAGGAGGGCGCTGCGATCCTGACCTCGCTCGACGCGATCGGCAACACCACCAAGGCCATCACCAAGGGCATCGCGATCGCGACGGCGGTGTTCGCCGCGACCGCGCTGTTCGGGTCGTTCACCGACACGGTCGTCGAGGCGCTCGGCAAGGCCGGGGTCAGCCCCGATCCAGGCCGCGGCGTCGTCGGTGGGCTCAACGTGGCCTATCCGGACGCCCTGGTCGGCCTGATCCTGGGGGCCGCGGTCGTGTTCCTGTTCTCCGGGCTCGCGATCAACGCGGTCGGCCGGGCCGCCGGGCGGGTCGTCTGGGAGGTGCGCGCCCAGTTCCGCGACCACCCGGGGATCATGGACGGCACGGAGAAGCCGAACTACGGCGCGGTGGTCGACATCTGCACCCGCGACTCGCTGCGCGAGCTCATCACGCCGGGAACCCTCGCCGTGATGGCTCCGATCGCGGTCGGATTCGGCCTTGGCTACCCGCCCTTGGGCTCGTTCCTGGCCGGTGCGATCGCCGGTGGCGTGCTGATGGCCGTCTTCCTCGCCAACTCGGGCGGTGCCTGGGACAACGCGAAGAAGCTGGTCGAGGACGGCGCGCACGGTGGGAAGGGCTCCGAGGTCCACGCGGCGACGGTCATCGGCGACACCGTCGGTGACCCGTTCAAGGACACCGCCGGCCCGGCGATCAACCCGCTGATCAAGGTGATGAACCTGGTCAGCCTGCTGATCGCGCCGACCGTGGTGAAGTTCTCGGTCGGCGAGGACAAGAACACGTGGCTGCGGATCCTCATCGCGATCGTGGCGGTGGCCGTGATCGCCGCGGTGATCGTGATCTCCAAGCGGTGGGGCTCGGCACTGGACGCGGCACCATCCTCCCCCGGCGTTCCGGCGGTGGGGGGCTCGTCCAACGTCACGGTCACGGGCGCGAACCCGGGCACGGACGTGTCACCGGACCAGTCCACCGTCGACCAGGTGAACGTCTGAGTCAGCCGTTCTCCCACCCCGGGTGGCGCTGATCCAGACAGGATTCCGACCGCCCACCGCCGGTGTTGCCGGCGGTGGGCGGTCACTGTCGTTAGAGGACCCGCCGTGGGGGCACCCCCTGGCCGGGGGGAGGTCGGTCACGTGACGCGCTCGGGGGATGGCGCACCGGCACCGTGAGCCCTTACCGTGACGGCGGTTCAGGTGATAGGGAAGGTGGGGTCCGCTCGGGAGGCCGGGGGCGTGTCCCGGGCGCACCCGCGTGCCACGATCGAGCCTCCAGCCGGCCTCCTTGGACGGGCGGCGAGAAGCCGGCCGGGGCGGCGCGGCGTACCGTGCAGCACGACACGTGCACCGGTTGCGGTGACGGCTCACCGGTTGGGGTGGGGTGGAGCCCGGTGTGGGCGCGCACGAGCGCCCCGCCGGTCGCCCGGCCCGACGGCGGCCCGGCCGCCGCGGTGGCCGGGGCCAGCCGGCCACGCACGCGCCAGCCTCGGCGCCGCCGCCAGCCAGCGACGCCGCCAGCCATGAGACCGTCGACAACGACACGAGAACAGCAGTACCGAGGAGACCAGTGCCACCGCGCGCGAAGACGACGGCCCGGACCCCGTCCCGGTCGTCCACCCCGCTAGCCGAGCCGCCGGGCGTCGACGAGGACGTCCTGGACGCGGCCGAGCAGGTCGACGAGGCCGGGACGTCGTCCGGTACCGCTCGTGGCGGCGCCGGGCGACGGCGGCCCACCGCCAGTGGCGCGGGCACCCGGCTGGTGATCGTCGAGTCGCCGGCGAAGGCGAAGACGATCGCCGGCTACCTCGGGCCCGGCTGGCAGGTCGAGTCGAGCATCGGCCACATCCGCGACCTGCCGCGCAGCGCCGCGGACGTGCCGGCGGCGCACAAGGGCAAGCCGTGGGCCCGGCTCGGGGTGGACGTCGACAACGGCTTCGAGCCGCTCTACATCGTCACCCCGGACAAGCGCCAGCAGGTCAGCAAGCTCAAGGAACTGGTCAAGGACGCGAGCGAGCTCTACCTCGCGACGGACGAGGACCGCGAGGGCGAGGCGATCGCCTGGCACCTGCTGCAGACGCTCAAGCCGACCGTGCCGGTCAAGCGGATGGTCTTCCACGAGATCACCCCGCAGGCGATCCGCCGGGCCGTCGACAGCCCGCGCGAGATCGACGAGAACCTCGTCAACGCCCAGGAGACCCGGCGCATCCTCGACCGGCTCTACGGCTACGAGGTCTCCCCCGTGCTGTGGAAGAAGGTCATGCCGCGCCTGTCCGCGGGCCGGGTGCAGAGCGTCGCGACGCGCATCCTGGTCGAGCGGGAGCGGGCGAGGATGCGCTTCCGATCCGCGGAGTACTGGAACATCGAGGGCCGGTTCGCGGCCACCGTCGGCCACGACGGCAAGGCGCCCGACCCGACGCTGCTGCCCGCGACGCTGGTGGCGCTCGACGGCCGCCGCCTCGCCACCGGCCGCGACTTCTCCGCCACCGGCGCGCTCACGTCGGCCGACGTGGTCCGCCTCGACGAGGCGGGCGCGACCGGCCTCGCCGAGCGGCTGGCCGCCACCGTCTTCGCCGTCCGCTCGGTGGAGACCAAGCCGTACCGGCGCTCGCCGTACGCGCCGTTCATGACCTCCACGCTGCAGCAGGAGGCGGGCCGCAAGCTGCGGTTCTCCAGCCAGCGCACCATGCAGATCGCGCAGAAGCTGTACGAGAACGGCTTCATCACCTACATGCGAACCGACTCGACGAACCTGTCCGAGACGGCGCTGACCGCCGCCCGTGAGCAGGCTCGCCAGCTCTACGGCCCGGAGTACGTCCCGGACAAGCCCCGGATCTACACGAAGAAGGTCAAGAACGCCCAGGAGGCACACGAGGCGATCCGCCCCTCCGGCGACACCTTCCGCACCCCCGGCGAGGTGCGCGCCGAGCTCGACGCCGACGGCTTCCGCCTCTACGAGCTGATCTGGCGGCGCACCGTCGCGAGCCAGATGGCCGACGCCCGCGGGACCAGCGCCACCATCCGCATCGGCGGCACGTCCAGCGCGGGTGAGGACGCCGAGTTCGTCGCCAGCGGCAAGGTCATCACCTTCCCCGGCTTCCTGCGTGCCTACGTCGAGGGCGCCGACGACCCGGACGCCGAGCTGGAGGACCGCGAGACCCGCCTGCCGGACGTCCGCCAGGGCGACCAGTTGGCGACCCGGCAGCTGACCCCCCGCGGCCACTCCACCAGCCCGCCGCCCCGGTTCACCGAGGCGAGCCTGGTCAAGACGCTGGAGGAGCTGGGCATCGGCCGGCCGTCCACCTACGCGTCGATCATCGGCACGATCCAGGACCGCGGCTACGTGTGGAAGAAGGGCACCGCGCTGGTGCCGAGCTTCATCGCGTTCGCGGTCGTGGGACTGCTGGAGGACCATTTCGGCCGGCTGGTCGACTACCGGTTCACCGCGTCGATGGAGGACGACCTCGACGACATCGCCGCCGGCACGGCGGCCTCGACGGACTGGCTGACCCGCTTCTACTTCGGCGACGGCACCCCCACCGCGACCGGCGGGGGCAACGGCACGCCGGTCGTCGACGGCGCAGGCGTCGGCACGGCGGCCGGCGCGAGCAACGGCAAGGTGGCCGCCGCGAGTAACGGCAAGGTCGCCGCCGGGAGCAACGGCAAGGTCGCCGCCGACGCGGGGCTCAAGCACCTGGTCAGCGAGCGGCTCGGCGAGATCGACGCGCGCGAGGTCAACTCGATCCCGCTCGGCGAGACCGAGGACGGCGTGGCCATGGTGGTCCGGGTCGGCCGCTATGGGCCGTACGTCCAGTACGGCGAGCGGCGCGCCAGCGTGCCGGAGGACCTGCCGCCCGACGAGCTGACGATCCCGAAGGCGCTCGAGCTGCTGGAGGCGCCGTCGGGCGACCGGGTCCTCGGCGCCGACCCCGAGACCGGGGCGACCATCACCGCGAAGGCGGGCCGCTACGGCCCCTACGTGACCACCGACACCGACCCGCCGCGGACCGCGAGCCTGCTGTCGACCATGTCGCTGGAGACGATCACGATCGACGACGCCCGCCGGCTGCTCACCCTGCCCAGGGTGCTCGGCGCGGGCGAGGACGGCGAGGAGATCACCGCCCAGAACGGCCGCTACGGCCCCTACGTGAAGAAGGGGACGCAGAGCCGCTCCCTCGAGTCCGAGGAGCAGCTGTTCACGGTGACCCTGGAGCAGGCGCTCGCGCTGCTGGCGCAGCCGAAGACGCGCGGACGGCGCAGCGCGGCCGAGATCCCGCCGCTGCGCGAGCTCGGCGCCGACCCGGCGACCGGCAAGCCGATGGTGCTCAAGGAGGGCCGGTTCGGCCCGTACGTGACCGACGGCGAGACCAACGCGAGCCTGCGCAAGGGCGATGAGATCACGACCCTGACGATCGAGCGTGCCGCCGAGCTGCTCGCGGACCGGCGCGCCCGCGGCCCGGCCACCCCCCGCCGCGCGGCCAGCCGATCGGGCACCGGAACAGGCGCCAAGTCCGCCGCCAAACCGGCGGCGGGCACGGCCAAGGCGAAGTCGAGCACGAAGGCCACTCCGAAGGCCAAGGCGTCGTCGACAACTAAGGCGGGCACCGGCACGCGTACGACCACCAGACGGTCGACCAAATCCCGGACCTCCCAGATCGACTCCGCAAGCTCCATCGATCCGGCAGGAACCCCGGGCGCGAGCGAGGCTGGCTGATGGTCCCCGACCACGGGGACGAGAAGGACAATCAGGCCGCGGCGCGCCAGCCGCCCGAGTCAGGCGACACCCGTGGCGGCGAGACCGGCGGCCTGGACGCGCCGTTCACGGACGACACGGCCATGGCGGGCGGCGCGCCCGCCGGGTCTGTCGACAACGCGAGCGGCGGGTTAGCGGGGCGCCGTCCGCTACGTGCCGGCTGGGCCGTCAAGACGGTCGGCCAGCATCCGGTCACGAGCGTCCCGGAGCCGCCGGAGCGGCGCGCGCCCGCGAGCTCGGACGAAGGCGACGTGCGGGCGGTCCTGCGCCTCCCGGAGTTCCGCCGGCTGTGGATCCAGCTGGGGCTGTCCAGCCTCGGCGACTGGATGGGCCTGCTCGCGACCACAGCGATGGTCACGCAGCTGCAGAAGGGCTTCTCCGGGCAGGCGTACGCGCTCGGCTCCCTACTGATCATCCGGCTGGCGCCCGCACTGATCTTCGGCCCGCTGGCCGGGGCGGTCGCCGACAAGCTCGACCGCCGGCTGACCATGGTGGTCACCGATCTGCTGCGCTTCGTCCTGTTCCTGTCGATCCCGATCGTCGGCACGCTGACCTGGCTGCTGATCGCGTCGTTCCTGATCGAGTGCGTGACCCTGCTGTGGGCGCCGGCCAAGGAGGCGAGCGTTCCGCATCTGGTGCCGAAGGAGCGACTGGCCGCGGCGAACACGCTCAGCCTGCTCACCACCTACGGCAGCGCGCCGGTGGCGGCGGCGATCTTCGCCCTGCTGGCGACGCTGTCACGCAGCCTGGCGCCGGGGCACCCGTACTTCCGGGACTCGTCGGTCGACATCGCGCTCTACTTCAACGCCGTGACCTTCCTGCTGTCGGCGGTGGTGATCTGGGGGCTGAAGTCGATCGGCAAGGCGGAACGCCCGCAGCACGCCCCGGAGCCGGGCTTCTTCGCCTCCATCACCGAGGGCTGGAAGTTCGTCGGCAACGACCGGCTGGTGCGGGGCCTGATCATCGGCATCCTGGGCGGATTCGCCGGCGCCGGCTGCGTCATCGCGCTGGGCAAGCTCTACGTCCAGATCCTCGGCGGCGGGGACGCGGCCTACGGCGTCCTGTTCGCGGCGGTGTTCATCGGCCTCGCCACCGGGATGGCGGCGGGGCCGAGGCTGCTCGGCGACTACAGCCGCACCCGCCTGTTCGGGGTCTGCGTCACCGGCGCTGGCATCACGCTGGTGTTCGTCGCGATCATCCCGAACCTGGTGCTGGCGTGCATTCTCGTCGTGCTGGTGGGCATGTTCGCCGGGGTGGCGTGGGTGACCGGCAACACCCTGTTGCAGGCCGAGGTGGCCGACGAGCTGCGCGGACGCACCTTCGCGCTCGTGCAGTCGCTGGTCCGGATCGACCTGCTGCTGGTGCTGGCCGTCGCGCCGGCGCTGGTCGGCCTGATCGGCTCGCACAGCGTGCACCTGTGGGGCGACGTCAACGTCCGGGCCGACGGCGTGACCTTCGTACTGCTCGGTGGCGGTGTCCTCGCCATCGTCGTCGGCCTGTTCGCCTACCGGCAGATGGACGACCACTCCGGGGTGCCCGTCCTCCCGGAGCTGTGGAACGCGCTGCGCGGCCGTAGGCAGAGCCGCCGGCCGCGGCACGCCGGTCTGCTGGTCGCGATCGAGGGAGCGGACGCCACCGCGAGGGCCGAGCAGCTCGAGGCGCTGCGCTCCTGGCTCACCGAGGCGGGCCGCGAGGTGTTGGTCGCCTCGGACGCGGTGATCGCCGCTCCGCTGGAGGGCGCGCTGCGCCAGCTGCAGGCGGACCCATCGGCCGCGCTGCACCCCCGCACCGAGGCCCTGCTCGCGGCCGCGGTCAGGGCCGAGCACGTCGCCAGGGTGATCGAGCCGGCGCTCGCGCGCGGCGCCGTGGTGCTCACCGACCACTACGTCGACTCGACGGTCGCGCACCAGAGCGCCGCGAGCTGCGCCGGGCTGGACGAGCTGACCGTGCTGGCCCAGTGGGCGACCATGTCGCTGCTTCCCGACGTCACGGTCCTGCTGGACACCGAGTCGGACACCGAGCTGCCTGGAGCGGGCGCGCCCGTCCTGACGTTCGACGAGGAGGTCCGCGCGGCCTTCCTGCGGCTCGCGGACGAGGAGCCGCATCGCTACCTGGTGCTCGACCGCGCCGCGCCGGCGGACGAGCTGCGCGCCCGGATCCGCCAGGCGGTCACCCGCCGCCTCGGTGGTGCGACGCACGGCGTCGCCGGCGAGGGCGTCGCCGGCGAGCCGGCCGGCCCCGCCATGGACGTCGCGACCCTGGGCTCCGCGCGGTTCCCGGAGGGCTCGGCGTGAGCGTCTGGGAAACGCTCACCGGGCAGGACGCCGTCGTTGACACCCTCGTCACGGCCGCCAGCGCGGCCGCGCTCATCGGCGGCCCGGACGGTGCCATCGCCGCCGCCAGGGCGGGGATGACCCACTCCTGGCTGTTCACCGGCCCCTCCGGCGCCGGCCGCGTCGACGTCGCCAGAACCTTCGCCGCCGCGCTGAGCTGCGAGCGCGCCACGGCGGCGCCAGCGCCCGATGAACCGCCTGGCCTGCCCGGCTGCGGCGAGTGCGTCGGCTGCCACACCGTCCTCACCGACACCGCCGCCGACCTGCGCACGGTACGCGCCGAGGGGCTCTCGCTCGGCGTGCACGACGTGCGGGCGCTGGTCCGGGACGCGGCGAGTGCTCCGACCAGCGGCCGCTACCGGATCCTGCTCATCGAGGAGGCCGACCGGCTCACGGACTCCGCCGCGAACGCCCTGCTCAAGGCGCTGGAGGAGCCGGCCGACCGGTCGGTGTTCCTGCTGTGCGCGCCGTCGGTGGACGACGTGATGCCCACGATCCGGTCTCGCTGCCGGGTGGTGGCGTTGCGGCTGCCCTCCGTGGACGACCTCGTCACCGCGCTGCTGCGCGACGGCGTCGACGAGCGCGCCGCGCAGGTAGCCGCCCGGGCCGCGCAGGGCCATCTCGGCCGGGCACGGCTGCTCGCCGTCGACGATCAGGCCAGGGCGCGGCGCGCCCAGGTGCTGGCACTGCCCGGCCGGCTCGGCCGCGCGGCCGAGTGCCTGGCCGCGGCCGCCGACCTCGTCGCCGCGGCGAACGCGGACGCCGACGCGGCGAACAGCGAGCGGGACGAGGTGGAGGCGGAGGCACTGCGCACGGCGCTCGGCGTCGGGGCGACCTCGTCCGGCGCCACCGGGCGCTCGAAACGACCGACGAAGTCAGCGCCGAAAGCCGCGCCGAAGGCCAGGACGATGATGGTCCGCGGCGCCGCCGGGGCGCTCAAGGACCTGGAGAAGTCGCAGAAGAGCCGCGGCCGGCGCACGGTGCTCGACTCGCTCGACCGGGCGCTGCTCGACCTCGCGGGCCTCTACCGTGACGTGCTCGCCCGCCAGCTCGGCGCGACCGTCGACCCGGTGAACCCGGACGCCGCCGCCGAGATCGGTCGGCTCGCCGCGGCGGCGACCCCGGAGCGCACCCTGCGCCGGCTGGAGGCGGTCCTGGCGACGAGAGACGCGCTTGCCGCCAACCCCGGCCTCGTCGCGCAGCTCGCCGTCGAGTCGCTCGCCCTCGGCCTCCGCGACGCCTAGCCTCGGGCGGCGGCGTCCCGAGCGCGCCGGTCGAGGCCGATCCCGGGCCGACCCGGCGGCGGGAACGCCGCAACCGGCGGGGAACCGAATGGCGCACAGGGGGTTTCCGTACCGCGACGAACAGGGTGCCTCCGCGGGCACGCGGACGTACGCTCAGGGCGAACGGCGACTTCCGCCACATTCGGGCCACGCCGTGACACTTCGCGGCGGAGACGACAGGACGGCGGGCACGCATGTCGATGATGTGCGCGGTGGCCTTCTCGCCCCGCGGGAAGCTTTACTACGCCGACCCGGGACAGCTGACACCGCGCGTCGGTGACCGGGTGCTCGTCCCCACCGACGACGGCCCCGAGGTCGCGACCTGCATGTGGGCGCCGCAGTGGGTGACCGAGGACATCGGCCACCTGCCGGTCCTCGTCGGGTTCGCGGACGACGACGACGTCGAGCGAGACCAGGCGTCCCGGCGGCGGCGTGCCCAGGCAAGGGTGGCGGCCAAGCGGCTGGTCCGGGAGCACGGCCTACCGATGAAGATCGTCGGGGTGGACCACGTCGGCGCGGCCGACACCTTCACGATCTACTTCACCGCCGACGGACGGGTGGACTTCCGTTCCCTCGTCCGCGAGCTGAACCGGACGCTGGACACTCGGGTTCTCCTGCGGCAGCTGTCGGCCAGGGACAGCGCGAAGCTGCAGGGCGGCATCGGCTCCTGTGGCCGGGAGCTGTGCTGCTCCACCTTTCTGACCGACTTCGAGCCGGTGAGCATCCGGATGGCCAAGGACCAGAACCTGGCGCTCAACCCGTTGAAGATCAGCGGAGCCTGTGGCCGGCTGATGTGCTGCCTGCGCTACGAGCATCCGCTGTACGAGGAGTTCGCCGCCGCGGTCCCCGCCGTGGGCGCCCGGGCGCGCACGCCCGATGGCCCCGGCAGGGTGATCAGCCACGACGTACCCCGCCAGCAGGTGGTGGTGGCGCTCGACGCCGGCGGTCGACGGGCCTGCGACCGCGCCGACGTCTGCGCCTCCCGCAAGGCCCACGAGTCCGTATATCCGGCCGCCGCGAGCTCCGGATGCGGTTCGGGCAGTGCACCCGCGGATGGAGATGGAGGCGGGAGCGGAAGCGTCGGCGCCGGCGCCGACGGCAGCGGCAGCGGCAGCGGCGCGCAGGGTGACCCCCCGGATCAGCAGGAGGAGTCGATCCCCGGTGCTCCTGGCGTCGACGATGTCCCCGGAACGTACCGGAGCGCGGCGGCCCCGGACGCCGTTACCCGGGACGCGGCCGGGTCCGCTGCCGGTTCGCGGCCGGACGGGGGGAGTCCTGAGTCACCGGCCAACGACGGCGGGCACCGCCGGATCCGCCGACGTGCCCGCTCTCGCCAGTCCGACTCGGACTGACGCGGGGCAATCCGGCTCTGACCAGGCGATCCAGCTCTGACCAGGCGATCCAGCTCTGACCAGGCGATCCAGCTCTGACCAGGCGATCCAGCTCTGACCAGGCGATCCAGCTCTGACCAGGCGATCCAGCTCTGACCAGGTGGAGCCCCCCACGCCAAAGCATGGGGGGCTCCACCTGGTCACGAGGTCAGATCACGGGTCGAAGCGGTAGCCCATGCCGCGCAGGGTGGTGACGAGCCGGCGCTGCGGCGGCCGGCCCTCGACCTTGGTCCGGACCCGCCGGACGTGCTCCGTCACGGTCGCGGGGTCCTGGAACCGGGTGCCCCAGACCTGTTCGAGCAGTTCCTCCCGGCTGAACACCCGGCGCGGATGCCGGGCCAGGAAGGCGAGCAGCTCGTACTCGCGGGCGGTCAGATCGATCCGTTCGCCGGCGACCGCGACCTCGCGGGCACGCAGGTCGATCGACACGTCGCCGTAGATCAGCGGCTCGTTGCCGTCGCCAGTACGCTGAGGCGGCGCTTCCACCGGCCGGCGGCGTAGTCGGGCGCGAACCCTGGCCACCAGCTCGCGCAGTGAGTAGGGCTTGACGACGTAGTCGTCGGCCCCAAGCTCGAGGCCGACCACCCGGTCGACCTCCTCGGCCCTGCCGGTGAGCATGATCACCGGCACTTCGCTCGTCTGCCGCAGGCGGCTCAGTACGGCGAAGCCGTCCATCCGTGGCATTGCCACGTCAAGCACAACCAGGTCGATCTCCGTCGTCTGGAACAAGCGGAGCGCGGTCTCGCCATCGGCCGCCTCCAGCACGCGGTATCCGAATCGCTCAAGACTGCGCGCGAGTGCGACGCGCGAGGCTTCGTCATCCTCCGCGACGAGCAGCGATGCCCCTCGCGTCGTGGTCGCAGCTGCTTCCCCGGTCATGGCGAAACCCTACGCAACCTCTCCGGTGCCACTGCGAGCGGGGTCGCATTTCACGGATTTCGGTCGACCTGCGACACCGCACCGACACATACACGTGACCAAGCCAAAGCTTTCCGTAACGGAGTCCCTACCCCATCCCGAGGCGCACATCAACCCGTCACCACACGATCCGGACATCCAACATCACAAACGACTCGCCGCGATCACCCGGACCGTGTCAGCGCCACCCGAACGACGCGCCACTCCCTTCGTCGCACCGGATCCGACCGATCAAGATTGGGATCGTTGGCGCGACGTCAGTACGAGCTCCGTACGACCTCCGCACGGCCTCAGGGCGACCTCGGACCGACAGCGGTGGGCCTGCCCGAGACCCCAACCAGCAGCGCCGTCCGCCAGCCACAAGATCACAGAAACTCGGCCGGGTCGCACACGTCGGCTACGTCATCCCATCTGGCATACTCGGACCCGCGCCAGCCTTCGCTGGACCACGCCGAAGTAGCTCAGTGGCAGAGCAATCGCCTCGTAAGCGATAGGTCGCGGGTTCAATCCCCGCCTTCGGCTCGCGCCGAGGTTGTCTGCTCGCTGCCTTTGGGCAGCTTCGCCCTGGGCCGTCATGTTGCTCCGGGGCCGAGCCCCGGACCCCGCGCCAAGGGGCTCCGCCCCTTGAAACCCTGGGCGCGGCAGGCTGGACCGGGCTCGGCGTCAAGACACCGGCATCGCGCCACACCTTCTTGCCTTTACCTCCTTCTTGCCTCTTCCTCCTTACCCGTACCGGGTTCGGCTCCCCCGCGCCACGCCGCCGCTTCGGCCGCCAGGATCCGGACCGGCTCTTGGGTGAGAGGTCGCATACGTACCTCGTACGCCGCGCGCATACGGCTGCGCGGCAGGACGTCGGGTCCCGGCCGTGCGCGTCACGTCCCGGGTCATCGAGGCGGGGCCGGAGGTCATCAGCCTCGCCGTCGGCACCGGCCAGTCGGCCATTTCCTCGGTGACCGCGCGGTCCGCGACGACATCTGGACCGGCGATTTCATTTCCCGGCCGGACACGGTCGCGAGGGGGATCGGCCGCCGGAAAGCGAGTGCTGGACGGACCATGCCCAGCGTGCTGAACCGAGGATGAACCGATCGGTGGCAGGCTGATAGTGGCCGGCCACAGGAAGTGATATGAGGAAGATCAAGCCGGTGGTTTGAACGCCGGCTGGTTCGCCGCTGGGCTGGCTAACACCGAAAGGTGCCATCACACCAGACGGAGGAACGGCCATGAAGACTACGTACCGCGCACCGGCTCTCCACGACGCCGGATCCTTCCGCGAGCGCACCCACGGAGTGTGGAGCTTCGGCGGCTGGGGCTGGGGTTGGGGCTGGGGCTGGGGCTGGGGCGGCGGCGGCTGGGGCTGGGGCGGCGGCGGCTGGGGCTGGGGCTGGTAACCCACCCATCCCGCCGACCGCGTCGTCCCGACGCAACCCGTGGCGGTGGCCTGTCGGCCACCGCCACCTCTATCTCCGCGTATCTCCGCGGTCTTCACCCAGAGCCGCGCCCCATCGGCATTGCCGTCCGAGGAGATTCACCCGGCCTGCCGGCCCCAGCTGAACGCAGCGTAGTGAACCTGGAGTGAACCGCTAAGTGGCAGGCTGTTAGTGGTCGGTTACAGGTGGCGAGATTGATCGATCGGAACCGATGGTCACCACCGACGGGGTTCTACCCGGCCGGCCGCCGAAAGGCGACATCACCACAGACGGAGGAACCGCCATGAAGGCAACATATCGGGCGCCAGCCCTTCAGGACGTGGGGTCCTTCCGCGAGCGCACCCACGGCTTTGGCCTCTTCGGCTTCGGCTTCGGCGGCTGGGGCTGGGGCCACGGCTGGGGCTGGGGCTGGGGCGGCGGCTGGGGCCACGGCGGCGGCTGGGGCGGTTGGTGCTGACACCAACCCATCTGGCACCGCGTCACCCTGACGCATCCCTCTGGCGGTGGCCTGTCGGCCACCGCCACCTCTATCTGCGAGGTTCTTTCCTATGAAGATCGTCTGCGTCGGCGGCGGTCCGGCGGGGCTCTACTTCGCGATCCGCGCAAAGCTGCGGGATTCCCACCACGACATCACCGTCCTCGAACGCGACCGGCCAGGGGCGACCCACGGCTGGGGCGTCGTCTACTGGGAGCCGCTGCTGGATGTCCTGTTCCGGTCCGATCCGGTCAGCGCGCGCGAGCTGCGGGCGGCGTCGACCATGTGGCAAGGCCAGCGCGTCAGCGTCGGCGGCCCGCAGCCGGCCTACCTCCCGGGTTACGGCTACAGCATCCAACGCGCGACCCTGCTCGACCTGCTCGCGCGCCGGGCGGCCGAGTTGGGCGTCGACGTGCGATACCACCAGTATGTGGCCGACCAGGACGACCTGAACGCAATTGCGGCGGAAGCCGACCTGGTGGTGGCGGCAGACGGCGCGAACAGCCAGGTACGGCGGCTCGCCGGCCCGGACGCGTTCGGCACTCGGATCGAGGTCGGCGCCAACCAGTACATCTGGCTCGGCACGGACCGGCGGTTCGAGAACTTCATGTTCGCGTTCGAGCGCACGGAACCCGGCTGGGTCTGGTTCCACGCCTATCCGTCGGCCGCCGACATCAGTACCTGCATCGTCGAGTGTGCCCCCCAGACGTGGACCGACCTGGGTCTCGACCGGCTAAGCGATGCGGACGGCTGCCGACTCCTGGAAAGGATCTTCGACGGGCCTCTCGGCGGTCACCGGCTGCTCAGCGACTGCCATGGCCGGCCGGCACGCTGGCAGCAGTTCACCCACGTCGCCAATCGCTCCTGGTGCCACGAGAACATCGTGCTGCTGGGCGACGCCGCCCACACCACCCATTTCACCCTGGGTTCGGGCACCGCACTCGCGATCATGGATGCCATCATGCTCGACCGTTTCCTGCACAAGCACGCGGACGTCCCCGCGGCGCTGCGGGACTTCGACCAGTCCGGCCACGCGGCGCTCGGGCCCATGCAGGAGCGGGCTCGCATCAGCATGTCGTGGTTCGAGGGCGTGGACGGTCAGCTCGACCGGCTGAGCACCGCCACCCAGCCCATGGACGGCGAGCGCCCGTCCACCGGCGAGGCACCGGACCCGGTGGCGTTCGCGTTCAAGATGGCCACCCGCCAGGGTGACGAGACATCTCTGCGCTACCAGATACTGCGGGCGGCCCAGCTCCCGGCGGTGCGAGCGCTCGACCAGCACGCCGGCCGCGGCACGCGCTGGCTGCACGACAAGCGCCGCACACTGGTCACCCGGTAACGCGGCAACGCGGTCACCCGGTAACGCTCACGGAGCCGCGGCCGGCGCAGAGGCGGTGGCAGGCAGGAGGGCGGCGGAAAGGTGAAGGCCCCGGTGGTTCGAAGAAGAACCAGCCGGGGCCTCGCGATACGAGGTGGCGCCGAGTCAGGCGGACTTGGCCTCGTCCTTGGCCTCGCTGACGACCGGCTCCGCGTGCTCGGCCTCGTCGTCCTTCAGCCGCTCGATCGAGGCGAGGATCTCGCGCTCGGCGTCCGCACGGCCGACCCAGCTCGCGCCCTCGACCGACTTTCCGGGCTCAAGGTCCTTGTAGACCTCGAAGAAGTGCTGGATCTCCAGCCGGTCGAACTCCGGCAGGTGACGGATGTCACGCAGGTGCTCCTGGCGGATGTCCGCCACCGGCACGCACAGGACCTTGTCGTCCGGGCCCTTCTCGTCGGTCATCTGGAACATGCCGATCGTCCGGCAGCGCACCAGGCAGCCCGGGAAGGTGGGCTCCTCGAGCAGCACCAGCGCGTCCAGCGGGTCGCCGTCGCGGCCAAGCGTGCCCTCGATGAACCCGTAGTCGGACGGGTAGTGGGTGGAGGTGAACAGCATCCGGTCGAGCCGGATCCGCCCCGTGTGGTGATCCATCTCGTACTTGTTGCGCTGCCCCTTGGGGATCTCGATGGTCACGTCGAACTCGAGGTCCACGCCGCTCCCTGTCTCCTTCTGCTTTGGTCGCTCGGCCCTGGTGGGCCGGCTCGTCTCCATCGTCCCGGTCCAGGCCTCGCGGCCGGTACCGGCATCTCACCCGGATCGATCCCGGCGCCGGCCTGGCATCCGATCCGGTCTAGGTTCAGGGCGATCCGGTCTGGTTCAGGGCGATCCGCCCGCCAGGACGCGTCGCCGGTCGCTCCGGGTTCGTGAACCGCGTCCTCGTCCAGTGTCGGCGGACTTCCCACAGGCCGCAGCTCAGGCAATGTGGGCTATCCCACCCGGCGAGCCCTCGCCAGCTCGCGCCGGTCGTCGAGATGACCCCGCCGACACCCGATCGTCAACGCCGGCCCTGACGCCGCTACCTGACCACTCCCCCGAACGCATCGACCAACGCGGTCACCCACGTGGGCCGAGTACCGAAAACTCTCTCCAGCTACACCCTGCCCTGGCGGTCTACCGCGCCCTCCACCGATCCACGACGTCCTGCCCGGCTATCAGCCCCCGTCAGGCAAAACCCGACATCCGGGGCCTGGGAGTAGTCCCCCGGAGCAATATCGCGAACCCCGGGAAACTGGCCACGTCCAGGGAACACGCCTCGCCGCCAGCGCCTTAAGCTCGCCCCATGAACGGTGCTCGGGCCGGCGGCCTGACGGCGCTGGCCGGCGCGTTGCTCGCCGGGTCCCTGTCCGTCTCGCCCGCGCCGGTCGAGGCACCGACACCGACGGTACCGCGCGTCACCGCACCGGCCTTGGCCGGCCCGCGGACGGACAGCCCACTGCCCGACCAGGCCACACTGGCCGCTCGGCTTGCCGGCCCGCTGGGCGACCCTGCGCTGGGCAACCCCGCGGGGATCGTCGTCGACGCGCTGTCCGGCAAGGTGCTGTTCGACGTCAGGTCCACCGTACCGACCGCGCCGGCGTCGACGTTGAAGACCGCCGTCGCCACCGCCGCCCTGCGAACCTTCACTCCGGACACCCGGCTGACCACGCGGGTCGTCTACCTTCCGCCCGCCGGCGCGGCCACCGGCACCGCGGCCACCGGCACGGGCGCCGCCGGGACGGCGGGCACCGGGACGGCGAGCGGCGCGCCCCAGGCCGGCGGGACGCTCTGGCTCGTCGGCGCCGGCGACCCGACGCTGACCGCCGCGACCGGCCCCGCCGGCTATCCCGCGAGCGCCAGCGCCCGCCTGTCGGACCTCGCGGCACGAGTGCACGCCGCCGGGATCGCGTCGGTGGACCGGGTGATCGGGGACGGCAGCCTGTTCTCCGGGCCGAGGACGGCATCCGGCTGGAACGACACATACGTCACCGAAGGCAACGTCACGCCGGTCTCCGCGCTGGAGGTCGACGCGGGCCGTTCCCAGCCCGGTTCGACCGGGTCCCGCAGCCCGACCCCGGACGCGGCCGCCGCGGCCGCGTTCGCCAACGCGCTGCGAGGCGCCGGCGTGGCGGTCGGCTCGACCGGCACCGGGACCGCCGACCCGGCGGCCAGGACGGTCGCCACGGCGGACAGCCCGCCCATACCGATGCTGGTGGAGCGGATGCTGACCGACTCGGACAACGACCTGGCCGAATGCCTCGGCCGGCTCGTCGCCCACGCCCACGGTCAGCCTGCGACCTTCACGGGCGCGACGACCGCCGTCAGGCAGGTGCTGACCAGCCTGGGCGTCGACACCGCCGGGATGACGCTGGCCGACGTAAGCGGGCTGTCCGTCGACAACCTGATCATGCCGCGCACGGTGGTCGAGATCCTGCGGACCGCCACGCTGCCGAACCACCCCGAGCTGCGCACCCTGCTCACCGGCCTG
Organism: Pseudofrankia saprophytica; assembly: GCF_000235425.2. NCBI lineage: Bacteria > Bacillati > Actinomycetota > Actinomycetes > Frankiales > Frankiaceae > Pseudofrankia > Pseudofrankia saprophytica. The sequence goes on along the minus strand of NZ_KI912266.1, from coordinate 1,837,149 downwards.
CCGGTGGCGGGATTCTCCGGGACGCTCGGAGACCGATACGGTGGCGCGGACACGGCCGCGGCCGCCGGCGACGTCCGGGCCAAGACCGGCAGCCTCCGGATCGTCACCAGCCTGGCCGGGGAGCTCGTCGACCGGGACGGCCGGCTCCTCCTCTTCGGCTTCTTCGCGCCCGTCCAGGAGTCCCCCGCGGCCAAGGCGGCCCTCGACCGGGCCGCGGCGGCGCTCGCGTCCTGCTGCGCGCCGACCGGCACCGGCGGATTGCCCGCCGCGGCCGCCGGCCAGCCACCGGCCGCCCAGACCGCGGGAACGTCCGGCCCGTCCGGCTAGTCGTCGGCCGGATAGCGGCGACGGCCGGATCGCCCAGCCACCCAGCCGGTACCCGTTGGTGGAGAACGGGTCAGCAGGCATGATCGGATAGCGCTCACCGGGTACCCTGGCCTGGTGGATGCGCAGCCGGTGGACAGGCAGCCCGTCGACTGGGACCTGGCGGTGGCGACAGCGCGCAAGCTCGTCCGCCCGGGCCCACAGCTGACGCGGGCGGAAGCCGACGAGGTCGTGACCGAGCTACGCAGGCTCGCCGTCGAGGCTGAGCGGTACGTCGAGGACTACACACATCTGCGGCCGCCCGCCGCCGCGGTCACGCCCATCGCCGTCGTCGACCGGCCCGAGTGGGCCCGGTCCAACGTCGCCGGCCTACGAATGATCACGACGCCTCTCCTCGATCGCATCACCGACGCCGACCGCGGGTCGCTGTCGACCGCGGTCGGCCGCCGGGTGACCGGCGTACAGCTCGGCTCGGCGCTCGCCTACCTCGCGGGCAAGGTTCTGGGCCAGTACGAGGTGTTCCTGCCGCCCGAGGAATACGGGCCGACGCCCACCGTCGCCGCGGCTCACGACGGCGCCGTCGCGACCGACGGCACCGGCCCGGTGGGCCGGCTCAGCCTGGTCGCGCCGAACATCGCGCACGCCGAGCGGCAGCTCTCCGTCGTCCCCCGCGACTTCCGGCTGTGGGTGTGTCTGCACGAGCAGACGCACCGCAGCCAGTTCACCGCGGTGCCGTGGCTGCGGGCCCACCTCGAGTCCGAGATCGGCGCGTTCATCGAGGCGACCGACCTCGATCCGGACGCGCTCGCCGACCGGATGCGCTCGGCCGTCGCGGCGCTGCGCGGCGCCGTGCGCGACCGTGGCCAGGACGCCCCGAGCGTCGTCGAGGCGCTGCAGACCCCGGCTCAGCGCGCCGTGCTCGACCGGCTGCAGGCGCTGATGACCCTGCTCGAGGGACATGCCGACCAGGTGATGGACGCCGTCGGGCCCAAGGTGGTGCCGACCGTTTCCGACATCCGGTCGAAGTTCGACACCCGCCGCTCCGGCGGGTCGCCGCTGGACCGGTTCATCCGCCGGCTGCTCGGCCTGGACATGAAGCTGCGCCAGTACCGGCAGGGCGGCGCCTTCGTGCGCGCGGTGGTCGCCGAGGCCGGCGTCGACGGGTTCAACCTCGTCTGGCAGTCACCCGCCACGCTGCCCACCCAGGCCGAGATCGCCGACCCGGGTGCCTGGATGGCGCGTGTGCTCGGCAGCCGGCCGTCCATCTCCGCGTAGCCCCTGGAGCCGGGCCTCGGTCGAGGAAGCCCTGGGCCCAGGTCTCGCGCGGGCCAGGTCTCGCGCGGGTCGGGGCGGTCGGACACCTGGCTCGGAGCGGTCGGCTCGGAGGGGTCGGAGTAGTCAACGCCAGACGTGAGCGATGGGGGCAGTGGTAACCACCTCGGAACGGCGGATGTACCCACCGGGGTCACCCGCGCCCGCGGTGGCGGCGGTGCGGCTGGCGGTGCGGCACGGAGTCGCGGACCTGCCGCCGGGCGCGCTCGTGCTGGTCGCGTGTTCGGGCGGGCCCGACTCGTTGGCGCTCGCGGCCGCGACGGCGTTCGTCGCCCCCCGGCGGGCGCTGCGGGCGGGCCTGCTCACCGTCGACCATGGCTGGGATCCGGCGTCGGCCGCCCGCGCCGAGATGGTCGCGGGGCAGGGCAGAGGGTTACGCCTCGACCCGGTGGAGGTGCTGGTCGCGCCCTCGGCCCGCTCGGAGGGCGCGGCGCGCGACGCCCGGTGGGCGGCGCTGCTGGCCGCCGCCGACCGGCTGGGCGCCGCCGCGTTGCTGCTGGGCCACACCCTCGACGACCAGGCGGAGACCGTGCTGCTGCGGCTCGCCCGCGGCTCGGGCGCCCGGACGCTCGGGGCGATGAGCCCCCGGGATGGCCTGGTGCGGCGACCGCTGCTGCGCCTGCGCAGGGAGCAGACCAGCACGGCCTGCCGCGGCGAGGGCCTCGAGCCATGGGACGACCCGACGAACGCCGACGAGGCGTTCGCGCGCGCCCGGGTCCGGCACAGCCTGCTGCCGGCGTTGGAGGAGCAGCTGGGGCCGGGCATCGCCGAGGCGCTGGCCCGCAGCGCCGACCTGCTGCGCGCCGACGCGGAGGCACTGGACGCCCTCACCGACGACGCCTACGACCAGGTCACCGACACCGCGACCGGCACCGCGGACGTGCTCCCGAGCGCCGCTCTCCCGGCCAGTCTCGATCTCGACGTCGGCACGCTCGGCGCCCTGCCGAGCGCGCTGCGTACCCGGGTGCTGCGCCGGGCGGCGCTGACGCTCGGGGCGTCCGCGTCGGCGTTGCGCGCCGAGCACGTCTGGGCGATGGAGGAGCTGGTCACCCGTTGGCGCGGTCAGCAGCCCGTACCACTCCCGTCGGGCGTCACCGCCCGCCGCCGAGGTGACAGGATCGCCATGGTCGGACCTGGTAAGACCGGGTCCGGGCGCCGCGGGGCGGCGGATGGGGACTCGCGAGGCGCCGGCCCCATGGAGGCGGACCCGCGGTCATCGCCGCGCCGGCGCGTCGCCGGTCGGCCAGACGCCGAGGAGGGCCCGCAGGTGAGCCACGCTGACGTGAGTATGCCCGACTTCGACAACGCCCACCTGGACGAGGAGACGGCGCCGGCCCAGCCGACCCAGGCGACGTGGACGACCATGCCGGGCGTCGCGCCCGCGCTCGCCGGCGACATCGGCGAGGTGCTCGTCAGCGCCGACGAGATCGCGCAGCGCATTCGCGCGCTCGCTGCCCGGGTCGACGCCGACTATGCCGGCCGAGAGCTGCTGCTCGTCGGGGTGCTCAAGGGTGCCGTGATGGTGATGGCCGACCTTTCGCGGGCGCTGCGCACTCCGGTGACCATGGAATTCATGGCCGTGTCGTCCTATGGCTCGGCGACGTCGTCAAGCGGCGTGGTCCGCATCCTCAAGGACCTCGACCGTTCGATCGAGGGTCGGGATGTGCTCGTCGTCGAGGACATCATCGACTCGGGGTTGACGCTGTCCTGGCTGCTGAAGAACCTGCGGTCGCGGAACCCGGCGTCGCTCGAGGTGCTCGCGCTCTTTCGCAAGCCGGAAGCCATCACGGTCGACATCGATGTCCGCTATGTCGGTTTCGACATCCCGAGTGCGTTCGTGGTCGGTTATGGCCTCGACTATGGCGAGCACTACCGCACCCTGCCGTTCGTGGGAACCCTCACGCCGGAGGCCATCGCCCGCGGTCCGCGCGTCTGACCACGGCCCATGATCCGCTCCGCGCCGTGGAGTGAACCCGACCGCCTTTGACCGTGCGTATCAGCCTCGGCACCAGTGCTTCTGGCGCGCGGCGTCCGAGACCGGCGCGCGGCTTCGGGCACCGAGCGTCCGCCGCGCGACCGGAACACGGTGACGCGGCGGACCGTTGCTCACTTGTACGCACGGGTGACAGGCACGTGCCGGCGGTACCCTCGGCACAAGGGAATCCCGATCGAGGGCAGAACACACGTCAGGAGGGCGGAGTGCGCGTGTCCCGCGCTCCAGGCAGATGACTCCAAGAAGAATCTTCCGTGGCTGGGTGGTCCTGGCTCTCCTGGTCCTCCTTGTGATCTTCCTGACGACGAACGTTCTGTCGGGTCCCAAGGAGTACTCCAAGGCGGACCTGCACTCCATCCAGACCAAGATCACGGCTGGACAGGTCGAGAAGGCCACGATCCAGGACTCCAAGCAGATCATCCAGATCACGACCAAGGACAACAAGAAGTACGAGTCGAGCTACGTCACCGACCAGGCCGTCGTTCTCGCCAACCAGCTGAATGGCAAGAACGTCCCCTACGAGGTCAAGGTCGAGCGCAGCAACGTCCTGGTCTCACTGCTACTCAACCTGTTGCCGCTGGTCCTCGTGGTCGCGCTGTTCCTGTTCCTGATGAACCAGATGCAGGGCGGCGGCAACCGCGTCATGAACTTCGGCAAGTCCAAGGCCAAGCTGGTCAGCAAGGACACGCCGAAGACCACGTTCGCCGACGTCGCCGGTGCCGACGAGGCCCTCGAGGAGCTCCAGGAGATCAAGGAGTTCCTGGAGAACCCCGGGAAGTTCCAGGCGATCGGCGCAAAGATCCCCAAGGGCGTGCTCCTGTACGGCCCACCGGGTACCGGTAAGACCTTGCTGGCCCGCGCCGTCGCAGGCGAGGCGGGAGTGCCGTTCTACTCGATCTCGGGTTCCGACTTCGTCGAGATGTTCGTCGGTGTCGGCGCGAGCCGGGTCCGTGACCTGTTCGAGCAGGCCAAGGCCAACGCGCCCGCGATCATCTTCGTCGACGAGATCGACGCGGTCGGCCGCCACCGTGGCGCCGGCCTCGGCGGCGGCCACGACGAGCGGGAGCAGACCCTCAACCAGCTGCTCGTCGAGATGGACGGCTTCGACGTCAAGGGCGGCGTCATCCTGATCGCCGCGACGAACCGGCCCGACATCCTCGACCCGGCGCTGCTGCGTCCGGGCCGCTTCGACCGCCAGATCGTCGTCGACCGGCCGGACCTGCTGGGCCGCGAGGCGATCCTCAAGGTGCACGCCAAGGGCAAGCCGATCGGCGCGGACGTCGACCTGCTCGTCATCGCCCGGCGCACCCCCGGCTTCACCGGCGCGGACCTGGCGAACGTGCTCAACGAGGCGGCGCTGCTCGCCGCCCGCGGCGACCAGAAGGTGATCTCCTCGGCGCTGCTCGAGGAGTCCATCGACCGCGTGCTCGCCGGCCCGGAGCGCAAGACCCGGGCGATGAGCGACCGGGAGAAGAAGCGCATCGCCTACCACGAGGGTGGGCATGCGCTGGTGGCGCACGCGCTGCCGAACTCCGACCCGGTCCACAAGATCACGATTCTGCCGCGCGGTCGGGCTCTCGGCTACACCATGCAGCTCCCGCTGGAGGACAAGTACCTGTCCACCCGTTCGGAGATGCTGGACAAGCTGGCCGTGCTGCTCGGCGGCCGGACGGCGGAGGAGCTCGTCTTCCGCGAGCCGACCACCGGCGCGAGCGACGACATCGAGAAGGCGACCCAGATCGCCCGCGCGATGGTCACCCAGTACGGCATGAGTGACAAGCTCGGCGCGCTGAAGTTCGGTGGCGATTCGGGCGAGGTGTTCCTCGGCCGCGAGGTCGGCCATCAGCGCGACTACTCGGAGGCCGTCGCCGGCGAGATCGACAGCGAGGTGCGCAAGCTCATCGAAGCCGCGCACGACGAGGCGTGGGAGGTGCTCACCACCTACCGCGACGAGCTGGACGCGCTCGTGCTGCGGCTGATGGACACCGAGACCCTCAGCAAGGACGACGTCCTGGAGACGTTCGCCACCGTCCAGAAGCGACCGACCCGCGGCTACTACACAGGAGTCGGCAGGCGGGTACCGTCGGACCGTCCACCCGTGCAGACCCCCGCTGAGCTGGGCCTCGGCACCACGGATGTGGCCGACCTCGTCCATGGCGGGGGCAACGGCCACACCGGCAGCCGGCCACGCGACAACGGCGGTGCCCGCACGGCCGGTGGCCACGATGTGAACGGCGGCGGCAACGGGAACGGCTCTGGTGGCCTGACCAAGCCGGCGGGCTCGGTGACCGACCCGGGCCAGGGTCACCACGACTCTGGCTCCGGTCCGGGCACCGGGCCGATGGGCGGGTCCACCGGCCCGGCCGGGCCGCCGGGCACACCCCCGCCGGATGCTCCGCGGATCTCCAACCCGTGGGCGCCGCCGGTGTGGCCGAACGACGACGAAGGGAAACGCCGTTGACGTCCGAGACCGACCAGGTAGTCCGGCCCACCCACCTCGACGCACCCGCTGGGCTGGCGGGCGGGGTGAGCGGATCAGAGACTAGATCCGGGTCAGGTTCCGGCGCCGCGGTCGCGGCCTTCCGGCCCGGCAACGGTCGGCTACGCCCGTTCGACCACGACAGGGTCGCCGCGGCCGTGCGTGAGCTGCTGATCGGCATCGGGGAGGACCCGGACCGTGAAGGGCTGCGCAAGACGCCGGACCGGGTCGCCCGGGCCTACGCGGAGGCGGTCGAGGGCCTGGGCCGGGACCCGGTCGACGTCCTGACCACGGTCTTCGACGAGGGCCACGACGAGATGGTGCTGGTGCGCGACATCGACTTTTCGTCGCTGTGCGAGCACCACCTCGTCGTCTTCTCGGGCAAGGCGCACGTCGCCTACATTCCCAACGAGAACGGTCAGATCACCGGGTTGTCCAAGCTTGCCCGGCTCGTCGATCTGTACGCCCGCCGGCCGCAGGTGCAGGAGCGGCTGACGTCGCAGATCGCCGACGCTCTGGTCGACGTGCTCAAGCCACGCGGCGTGATGGTGGTCGTCGAGGCGGAGCACCTGTGCATGTCGATGCGTGGCGTGCGCAAGCCGGGCGCCAGCACGGTGACGTCCGCGGTCCGGGGCCAGTTCCTGAGCCCGGCGACCCGTAGCGAGGGCATGTCTCTCATCCTCAGCCACCGCTAGCGGCGGCTACCCGACCGACGGCGGCGGGGCCCGGGGCGCTTGCCCCGGGCCCCGCCGCCGTTTTCGGCCGTCCGGCGCCTCGGCCTGCCGGCTCGCCGGCGAGGTCCAGCTCGCCGTCGCCGGCAAGCGGGCAAGCCGCTCCGAGCGTCGCTACAGGCGGCAGGCCTGGATGGCGGAGACGAGGATGCCGCGGGCACCCAGCTCCCAAAGGTCATCCATCGTGCGGTTGACCTCGTCCTTCGGCACCATCGCCCGCACCGCGACCCAGCCCTCGCGCTGCAGCGGCGAGATCGTCGGCGACTCGTAGCCCGGCGTGATCTCGCAGGCCTTCTCGAGCACCACCACCGGCGCGTCGTAGTCCATCATCACGTACTGGCGGGCGACCAGGACACCCTGCACGCGACGCAGCAGCTTCTCGTGCGACGGCGACAGTTCCGTGCCCTGCTTGGCAATCATGATGGCCTGCGACTGCATCACCGACTCACCGATCAGCTCGAGGCCCGCGGCGCGCAGCGTGCGGCCGGTCTCGACGACGTCCGCGATGGCATCGGCGACACCCAGCCGCACGGCCGTCTCGACGGCGCCGTCGAGGGTGACGACCTCGGCCCGCAGGCCGCGGGCCGCGAAGTCGGTGCGGACGAGCTCAGGGAACGAGGTCGCGATCCTGGCGCCGTCCAGCTGGGCCACGTCGGTGATGGCGCCCTTCGGCGCCGCGTAGTGGAACGACGAGTGCCCGAAGTCGAGCGCGACCAGCTCCAGCGCGGCGACGCCGCTGTCCTGCAGCAGGTCACGGCCGGTAATACCGACATCTAGCCGCCCGGAGCCGACGTAGACCGCGATATCGCGCGGCCGCAGGAAGAAGAACTCGATGTCGTTCTCAAGGTCGGCGACGACAAGCTCGGCGCCCTCGCGCTTCGCCAGGTAGCCGGCGTCGCAGAGCAGTTGGCTGGAGGCGGCGGAGAGCGCGCCCTTGTTCGGTACCGCGATACGCAGCATGATCATTCCATCGAGGCTGGCCGTGGCGGGGTCCGGAACTCACGGCGGATCGGGCTCACAGCGGGTCGGGGGCTCACAGGGGCTCTTCGAGGCGCGCGACATCGTCCCGCGCACCGGTCAACGCCCGCGCCACTCCAAGGGCACGCGAGCCCCGAGGCGCGGGCTACAGATGGGAGTAGACGTCCGCCGGGGTCAGACCCCGCGAGATCATCATGAGCTGAATCCAGTAGACCAGCTGGGAGAGCTCCTCGGCGGCTCGCTCACGGCTCTCATGCTCCGCCGCCATCCAGCTTTCCGCGGCTTCCTCGACCAGTTTCTTGCCGATGTGGTGCACACCCGCCTCGAGGGCGGCCACGGACCCGGACCCCGGCGCCTTCTGCTCCCACTTCCCGGAGAGCTCGCCGTACAGCTCGTCGAAGCTCTTCACAGCCGGCAGTCCTCCAGAGCGACGGCACGCACCCGCCGGCCTCGCGCCAGACCCCCGCCGATCCGACGGGAACCCTGGGCGCTCCGGGCACCGACAGACCTCATGAACCGCATGTTACCCGGCTGACGCTCCCGACTCGCCGCGGCACGATCTTCACCGGTAACCCCGGGCGACCGGCGTGGTGCGACGACCGGCGCGGAACGGCGCGCCGGCGCCGAGAGGGCCGCCCGCGACCAGCAGCGGCGGCAGGGGCGGCGGCAGCGGCCGGAGAGCACGGCGATTCACCCGGCTGGACCACAGGTGCCCGCGGGAACGGGTACTTCCTCCCGGTTGACAGGGATCTGACGCCGGTATGAGCGTCGTGACCATGGTATGGACCGCCGCACGCTGGTTGACTGAGTCGCTGTGTCCCCTCCCGCGATAGTTGCCACTGATCTGGATGGAACACTGATCCGATCGGACGGCACGGTGTCGGAGCGCACCCGCCGTGCGCTGCGCCGGGTCCGCGAGCACGGCGGATCGGTCGTGTTCGTCACCGGACGGCCAATCCGGGTCATGGCGGACGTCGTCGCCAAGACCTCCGTCGCCGGCATCGCCGTCTGCGCGAACGGGGCACTCGTCTACGACCTCGACACCAACATCATGATCAACCAGAGTGGGCTGGATCCGGACGCCGCCCTCCGACTGGCGCTGGCGATCCGCGAGATCGTGCCGGAGGCTGCATTCGCCGTCGAGAGCGGGATCAAGTTCGGCCGCGAGCCACTCTTCTTGACGATGTGGCCGGATCCGGACGAGCTCGTCGCCGATGTGACCGACCTGCTGGTCACGCTGCCGCCAGCCAAGCTGCTGGTGCGGCGCGGCGGTGAGTCGCTCGCCGATGTCTACGAGAAGATCGTGGCCTTGGCCGGCGGGGAGGCCATGGTCACCCGGTCGACCGAGACGCTGGTCGAGATCGCCGGGGCAGGTGTCTCCAAGGCCGTCGCGCTCGCCCAGGTGGCCGCCAAACGCGGCGTGACCGCCGACGACGTCGTCGCCTTCGGCGACATGCTCAACGACCTGCCCATGCTCGCCTGGGCTGGCCACGCCGTCGCCGTCGCCAACGCCCACCCCGACGTCCTGGCCGCCGCCGACGAAATCACCGCCTCCAACGACAACGACGGCGTAGCCCTCGTCCTGGAACGCCTTTTCGCCTGACCGCCAGGACGTGAGCGCGGGTACAGCAGGCGAAGCCGCTCGACAGCGCAGGCCGGACCGGCGCACGCCGAAGGTCAGTCCAGCCTGGGAAGCGCAAGCGCGGCGTACATGTGCTTATGCCGCTCCAGCACGTCAGTGAGATCGGCATCGGCGATCTCACGGTAGCTTTCGAAGAAGTGGGTGTAAAAGTCGACGCTGCGGCGGTCCTGAGAGACCGTGGCGTCGAGTGACTCGGTAATCACCATGTCATCGTCGAACAGATGGAAACCGTGGATCGGGGGGATGCCGAGCTGCGCCGTGGCGGGTACCACCCGCACGGTCACGTTGGGCAGTTTGGCCACCTGCTCGATCCGGTCCACCTGCGCCAGCATGTATCCAGGCGTGACAAAACGGTTACTGAGCACGCTCTCCATGATGATGAACTCGAACGTCTTGGCGCGGTCGTAGAGACGTTCCTGGCGCTGCGCGCGCAGGGTGACCATCGCCGCGGTGTCGGCCCACTTCGACTGGTCCTCACCGATGTCGACGGCGTGAAAGGCATTGATCACCCGGCGCGTGTACTCGCTGATCTGCATCAGCCCGGGAATCGCGATGGGCTCGAAGTTCCGGATCAGCTGGGCGCGCCCCTCGGCCTCGGCGTAGTCGTGCTGGTTCGCCGGTCCGCGGCGCGGTCCTCGCGGCCTGGCACCGGCGGTCTGGACCTGTGTCGCCAGCGCGACGAACTCATGCAGCTCGTCCTTGGAGCCGTCAAGAGCCAGGACGATCTTCTCGACATCGAGCAGGCTGGGCTTCAGCACGCCCCGTTCGATCTTGGAGATCTTGGCCTGACTGACTCCGACGGCCTGCCCGAGGGCTTCGCCGGTCATTCCCTTGCGCCGGCGAAGCCCATGGAGCGCACGGCCAAGCTCCTCGGCCAGCGGTGCGGACGAGGAGCTTGGCTCGGCACTCAGCGACGGACCGAACCCCACCTCGTCCGTCACGACTGACCTCCGCTCGAACGCGAGACCATCACCCCGGGCCGGAACCCGCTCGGTCAGGCCAACTAACGCCCATCCCAGTCTGGCAGGCTGCGCGCCGCCCGGATCAGGAGGTCACGTGGAATCTGCACTCTAGCCTCACCGTCCGGCACCTCGTCGGCAGTGCGCGGCGCCGGCACGACGTACCCCTGGACCACGACCGAGCCGTCGGGCGCCTCGAACACCCCGGGACAGGTGGACGACCCACAACTGGTTTGCGCGAGCGGAACGAGCTCCATTGCCCCTACTCCCTCCGCGGCTTCAACATCATATACCCGCCGACGGACTATGAAAGAGTCGATACTAGGAATCTTGCGAGGGCAGGATTGGGCGCCCCCCAGGGGGGAATACTAGGCCGGCCGCCGCGATCCGCCACTCAGTGCCCCTCGTCGGCACGCCGCCGATCGGCGCGGCGGAACGCTGGAACGTCCCGCCGCGCACTAGAAATCACCTTCGGGCAGCCTGAGGCACGCTCGGCGCCCCATGTCATGGCAACTCCCGCTTGGCGGTGGCCCAGCACCGCTGGCCGACTGGCGCTCGTTGGCCCACCAAACTTGCGCCGGAGCCGGCGTCGACATGTTCCAATCAAGAGAGAAGGTTCCGTCGGCCGGCAGGAGGATCCTCCACCGGCCGCGCCCTCGCGCCGACGACATCTGCGAGAGCGCGGGACCCGCACAGAGAGGCCAGCCTCGATGCGACTGACTCCTTTGACGGCGAGCTGCCCCAGCGGCTCGTGTCCCCAGGTCTACGCCACTGACAGCGGCACAATCGTGGTCCAGGGTGTTCTGTTGGACGCCAGCGCGCTCGACGTCCGCACCTCGACTGGTGAGGTGCTGGTCGAGATTCCCAGCGAGTTGTTCCGGGCGGCGGCCGACGCGGCCCTCGACGGGGTCGACTAGGGCGAGCGCCACGCAGCCAGGTCCTGAGGCCGGGGCCGACGTCCGGGCCGCGATCACCGTCAGGTGTGTCGTGGGCGCGGCCCAGCCGCCGACGACCAGCCAAGACGTCCGGGGACCGGGCGGCCGGCGAACCGGTGATGACCTCTGGGAAGACACAAGTATTCACACCGGCCCGATACACATTAAGATCATGGACTATATTCATCCATAGGCCTTGTGGTGACGCCGGCAGTCGTCTACCTTCTGATCAGGACCTGTTCGACCTACCGGTCGACAGCCCGTCAGGCAGGAGGTGCGTCGGAATATGTCGCGCGCAGGGGGCTCTTACCACGGATTCCTTAGTAGTACCTGGCCAGGGTATCGGGGGTCGTTCGACGCTCGCCATACCAGGTCTGGGTTTGCGGGCAAAGGCGCCCGACTGGACGTGATCGCGTGTCCATGTTGACAAGCTGCTATCTGACCGCCACTGGCACCAACTGTCAGCAACTCCAGGTCCGGTTGTCCTGGCTAGTTCGCGAGTTCACTCGGTACACGGATACTCGATCGCATCGAGCGGCCCGACTGGACATCCGATCGGAACGCGCCTGCTGGATGGCCGACGCACTCTTTGACGCAATCCGTCTTTTCCTCGACCAGGACGAGATCGGCTCGAAGCGCGCGCTCGTCACCGCGGTTCGCCAAGCGGAAGACCGCTGGGAGGCAGTTTGCGTCGAGCTGAGCCGCGAGGAGACCGCCCGGGCCGACATGCGGCCCGACGGACCCGTATTCGTCCCTGAACTCGCCCGCCGGCGCATCTTGCCGGCGCAGCGCACCAGCGCGGGTCGTCACTCGGGGGCATTCCTCTACCGCGCCGCGCGGCCACGAACTGACGATCGACAGCTCACCCGCCACGGGTGACCCAGACAGCCTCGGCCCGGGCCACCCTCGGGGGGTGGCCCGGCCGAGGCGCCTCGTTGGGCGCATCGACCGGGTTAGGTCCGCCCCTGATTACCCACGCCAGTGGGAGCCGACCAGCGGGTCATGGCGACCATGCCAGCCGCGGCAACGGTGCCAGCGGGCCTGTGGCGGTCCTGTTACCGGGGGCCGCCACAGGCGGGGGCACCTCCGCGCCGATCAGCAACCACCCGCGAGACCGAAATGGGCCAGTGCCGTAACTGCCGAGGAAGCCCATTGACGCGATCGCCGGTTGCGACCTCTGGTGAACGTGGAACGACCAGCAGCCACGACCACCCGAGGGCCGAAATCGCGATCATGCCCGAGGCGGCGCCAGGCGCTAGGGTCCGGTTCGGACTGCTTCGGCGGCCTGCTCGGCGAGCTCGGTGGCGAAGCGGCTCAGATGGCGATTCAAGATGGGGTCCAGATCGTCGGTGCCCAGCTCCATGAGCTGCTCGAACACCCGGATGTACAGGCTGACGCGACCGCGATCCCGATCGACGGTGCCGGCCGTCGTCTCGTTGACCACCGTGGATTCGTCCATGATGGTGAAGCCCGAGATCGGCGGGTATCGGAGCACGGTGTCGAGCGGCAGGATCCGGATCGAGACGTTCTGGAGCCCCGCGGCCGCTTTGATCCGCTGAAGCTGACCGACCATGAACCCCGGCCATTCCACGGCCGCGAACCGGTTGTGGAACACCGCTTCCATGATGACGAACTCGAAATGCCTGGTGGTGTCGTAGAGGCGCTGCTGGCGCTGCGCTCGTAGCGTCACGGCGGCCGCGGTATCCGGCCAGCCCTTGCTGTCCTCGCCGTAGGTCAGCTCGTTGTACCCGTTCAGAACCCGGCGGGTGTACTCGCTTGTCTGGAGCAGGCCTGGCAGCAGGACCGGCTGGAAGTCGCGCACGTGCTGGGCCTTGCCCTCTTCGTCGAGCACTTCCTGCTGGTTGATGGTGCCAGTTCGGCCAAGAGCCGGCCGGCGCGTTCCCTTTGTCCTGGCCAGCTGCTGCTGCTGTTTTGCCTCGTCTACCAAGGTCTCGACCACCTTGGGCGACGCATGCAGCGCCGTACTGATACGTCGGACGTCCTCCGGCGACGGCAGCGTCTTGGAGTTCTCAATCTTGGAGATCTGTCCCTGGCTGATCCCGGCCTTCTCGGCGAGCTGGTGGCCGGTCAGGCCCTGGTCGTGGCGTAGGCGGGCCAGGATGCCGCCCAGGGACTCGTCGGAGGATTCGGAAGAGGATGACGAGAGATCGAGGAAGTTTTCTGGAACCGGCGCGAAGGCGTCCGCGTCGATTCTTTCGCCGCTCATCGTCTCCCCTACCGGTGGTGCCGAGGTCGCCTACGCTGCTCCCCCGTGATCCTCCGACGGCCGCTGGACGCTACTTCGGCGACTGGGGCAAACTGCTCGCGGCATCGACGAGCAGGTCCCGCGGAATCCTGACCATCGCCTCTCCCGTCGGCAGGTCGCGCACGTACGCGGGGTCTGGCGTCCATCCCTGTACCCACAGCACCGAGGCGTCATCGGCGTCGGCGTACACCGTCGGGCAGGCGCCCGCGTTACAGGTGATCGCCAAGGGAACGAGCTGCATCGTCAACTCCTCCGCAGCCCATGACCCTACTCAGGCCCGGGCCGCAAGTCCAGAATATCTCTGTCAGATCTTGACTTATGCCACGGGGTTGGGAAGCAGCCAAGAATAGTTGCCCGGGTCACAGGCTTCGGCCGCGACGCCCGGCTACCCTGCGGGGTCTCGCTGGCAGCCGGCGTCATCGCGATTCCCTGATGGTGCCACGTCCGCCACCCCAGTCCACACTCAGCCGGCTTCGCGAATTGACCGATTCGCCCCGATACGGCAGAGGAACTCAACGCATAAGGTAAGAATATCGCTACTTTCCGTAGCAACAACTTAGCGTGAAGAGACTACTGGTGACGTGGGCGACCAGGCCCGTCACGGCTCCCGCGTAATCCGAACGGGTCATGTCAGCTTGTCATGCGGCCGGGAATTCGGTCGATCTTCGTCGACGATGCGGGCCCAGGCCGGAATTCTCCGCGAGCCGGCCGGTCACGACCGAGCTACCGCCGAGCACGCGGCGTTCCGCGGGTCGGCGCCGGCGCCGACCCGCACCTACCCGCCTACACCCTTGCGAGCACGTCGGAGACGGCAACGACGGCCTCGCCCGGACCCGCCGCCACGCCCGCCGGCGGCGTCGGCGCCCGCCGGCCCACCACGTACCCGATGCCAGACTCCCGGTCGACCAGTACGCCGGGCCAGGACACGAACGGGGAGAGGCCCGGAAGCAGGCGGGCGGCGGCGGCCGTCGCGGTCACGTCCGCGGGCAGCACGACGACGGCCTCGCCCGGCCCGACCTGGACCCCTCGCGGGGGAACATCGGCCACGACGCCCACCACGTATCCGGTGCCCGAGTCCTCGTGCACGTGGACGCCGGGGCAGTTCGCGGCGGCGCAGTGACTCCTCGCCAGCGTGATGGTGGGCATGTCGCGCGTCCTTTCCTGGGCACGACCCGGCGCCACCGCTGGACGTACTGCGGCCTCGCGTGGCTCGGATGGTCCCCTACCACCCGGGTCGGCGCGGTGATTGTGAATCTATTGGAGCATGGGCGTATCGAAACCGCCGTAACTTTGCTGGAACAAGGTGCCATCAGGCGTGATCGGCGGATCTCAGGCCGCGCGCCGAGAGGTCGAGGCGCCGCTTTTAGCCCGCCGGCCTCCGGCGCGCGCGGCGGTCGAGGTCCCCGCGCTCGTCGCGGCCACCGAGGTACCGGCACTGATGCCCGCGTGACCCGGTTGGTAACTTTGGGTGACTATTCCCCTACTTCTCGACTGTGACGCACAATTCTTCCGTTCACCTAAAATATTCCTCAACAAGTCTTGCTTGGGGACCGCTCGAGGCCGCACGATTCTGGTACAGCCGAGACAGACGCGGCGCCAGTCCGCTCCCTGACCCCGCAGGTCCCGCAAGCACCCCGGCGGAACAGGCGCCACGACGGTCCACCCCACCGCCGTGGAACTCTGAGTCCGCGGCACCGCCGGTCATCGACCACCCTGTCCTGACCGGCGGGGCGTCTTCAAGGAGGCGATGCCGAATATGCCAAGGACGTGGTCCAGACAGGAATCGCAGGCCAACACCATGCCGGGGCTGGTGCCCCCGTATCCCGACCTGCTCCTCGGGCCGGACCGATCGGACCGGGCCGACGATGCCGACCGCGCCGGAGACGGATCCCGCGCTCGGGTCGAGCGCATCGATCCCGACGCCGGCGAACCCCATCGCGCCTCTTATAGCGCCCCCCAGCCCGCCTCTGGCCGACTCGGGCCGATGTTCCTGACGCTCGCCGGACGCAACCGCGAGCAGCTCGACTTCCGGTTGTCCTGTGTCGCCCGGGCCTTCCTCGCCCACACGGTCGCCAGGCCGGGCCAGCCAGCGCGGTTGGACCCGTTCGGCCCGCGGGCGGACTGGGTCATGGAGGCCCTGATCGCGGCGAGTCGCGCGCGCGTCGAGGACGAGGAGGGGAAAGGTCGCCTGGCGGAGCTCACGGACGCGGTCCGACTGGCCGAGGACCGGTGGCTGACGGTTCGCGATGAGCTGCGCCGAGGCGCCACCGTACGGGTAGACCTACGGCCCTCACCGCTGGTCGAGAGCCGTCTGTCCAGGCGCGCCGCTCACCGGCAGGCGCGGCTTTACCACGAGCGCCACCCCGGACCCAGCTCCGTCGTCGCGGCATCCGCAAGCCTCGCGACACGGCGCGACGTGCCGCCTGCGCGCGACGCGACGGCACGGCAGGGCGGCATCGCGCCGCAGCGCGGCAAGGAACAGCGCGGCGAGGAGATGTCGTGCCGGCAGCCCAGCCACCGGGCGTGAACAGGGCCGCTTTGGTCCGGCCATCCGGGGGGATGGCCGGGCCAAGGTACTTCCCCTGATCACGTCCTGAGCCGCCCTCGGCGCGGGTGCCGCACGCGCCGAGGGAAGACACCGACCGCGTTGAGTGCCGGGCAACGACGCCCGAGTGGCCCGCGGTGGTGCTGGCGCCGCCCAGCACCACCGCGGGCCCGCCGCGGGCCGGCCCCTCCCGTCGACCACACCGCCACGAGCCGGTCCAGGGCGGCCGCGCCAGGGCGACCGCGCCTCCGCCGAGGTCGGCGGGTCGGCGGGTCTCCGGGTCGGCGGGTCAGCGGTCCGAGTAGGCGTGGCGAGCCGCCGTGCCGCAGGTCCCCGACTCACCGGTATCGGCGCGGACGGTCCAGGATGGGAGCATGCCGATAGCCGCCCCGCCGGGAGCGCCCGGGACGCCGCCACACGACGTCGACCCCGAGTTCCTCGCCCTGCCACGCGCGGCGCTCACCGACGCGGCCCTGCAGACCGCCCGTGATCTCGGCGCCAGCCACGCCGACATCCGCATCGAGCGGCTGCGTGACGGGTCGCTGTCGTTCCGAGACGGCAACCTGGAGAGCAGCCACGACGGCGCGACCGTCGGCTTCGCCGTCCGGGTCGTGCACGAGGGGACCTGGGGGTTCGCCGCCGGCGTCGACCTGACCGTGGACGAGGCCGTCCGGGTCGCCCGCGAGGCCGTCGAGATCGCTAAGGTCGCCCGGCCGCTGAACTCCGAGCCGATCGAGCTCGCCGACGAGCCGGTACACGCCGACGCCACCTGGGTGTCCGCCTACGCGGTGAACCCGTTCGCCATCGACGCGCGCGCGAAGGTCGACCGGATCGGCGGGCTGTGCCGCACGCTGCTCGGCTCCTCCGACGTCGACCACGTCGACGGCCATTTCAACGCCGTCCTGGAGAACAAGTACTACGCCGACCTGGCCGGCACCTCGACGACGCAGCAGCGGGTGCGGGTGCTCTGCCAGCTGGAGGCGACCAGGGTCGACCCTGGCGGCGGCTTCGAGACCATGCGCACCATCGCTCCCCCGGTGGGCCGGGGCTGGGAGTGGCTGGTCTCCGGATCGGCCGCCGGCTGCTGGGACTGGGACGCCGAGATCGAGACGATCCCGGGTCTGCTGGCGGAGAAGGCGAAGGCGTCGTCGGTCGAGCCTGGGCGCTATGACCTGGTGATCGACCCGTCGAACCTGTGGCTCACGATCCACGAGTCCGTCGGGCATGCCACCGAACTCGACCGGGCGCTCGGCTACGAGGCCGCCTACGCCGGCACTTCGTTCGCCACCCTGGACAAGCTGGGTACTCTGCGTTACGGCTCGCCGCTGATGAACGTCACCGGCGACCGGACCGCCCCGCACGCGCTCGCGACCATCGGCTACGACGACGAGGGCGTGGCGACCAGCCGTTGGGACATCGTCCGCGGCGGCACGCTCGTCGGTTTTCAGCTCGACCGCCGGATGGCGGCGGCGAACGCCGCCCGGCTCGGTGTCACCCGGTCCAACGGCTGCGCGTTCGCCGACTCGCCGGGGCATGTGCCCATCCAGCGGATGGCCAACGTCTCGCTGGCGGCCGCGCCCGGCGGGCCGTCGACCACCGAGCTGATCAGCGGGGTCAACCGCGGGATCTACGTCGTCGGCGACAAGAGCTGGTCGATCGACATGCAGCGCTACAACTTCCAGTTCACCGGGCAGCGCTTCTACGAGATCCGCAAGGGACGCATCGTCGGCCAGCTGCGCGACGTCGCCTACCAGGCGACGACGACCGACTTCTGGGGCTCCCTCGACGGTCTTGGCGGTGAGCAGACCTACCAGCTCGGCGGGGCGTTCAACTGCGGCAAAGGGCAGCCCGGCCAGGTCGCCGCGGTCAGCCACGGCGCCCCGTCGACGCTGTTCCGCGGCATCAACATCCTCAACACCCGCCACGAAGCGGGCCGGTGACCCGCCCCGCCAGTCCGCCGCCTCAGCGCCCCGGCAGCCGTTCGGTGGGTGCTGGTTCGACGGGTGCTGGACTGACGCTGACGGGCACTGGACTGACCCGGGCTCGCAGCCCGCTGGGAACGTATACGGGAGGACTCTGGTGACCGAGGCGTCCCACGAGATCGTGGAGCGGGCGCTCGCCGCCTCGCGGGCCGATGGCTGTGTGGTCATCGCCAGCGAGTCGAGCACCGTGAACCTGCGCTGGGCGAACAACACCCTGACGACGAACGGGGCCGCCCGCGACCGCTCGGTCACCGTGATCAGCATCGTCGGCCGCTCGTTCGGGGTGCGCTCGGTGAGCTCGGTGAGTTCGGTCGACTCCGGCACGGCCGGGGGCATCGCCGTCGACAAGCTCACCGAGCTCGTCCGGGCGTCGGAGACGGCGGCGAAGGACTCCGACGAGGCCGAGGACTTCGCGGACCTGCTCGCTCCAGGCCAGCAGGGAACCGCGACGGCCGGGCCGGGCGACGACGCCTTCGACGAGCCCGCCCGCCATACGTCGACGGCGGTGCTCTCGACGTTCGCCGCCGACCTCGGCGAGGCGCTGCGCGCGGCCAGGGCGGAGGGCCGAGCGCTTTACGGCTTCGCCGAGCACGACGTGACGACCACCTGGCTCGGCACGTCGACCGGGGTGCGGCTGCGGCACAGCCAGCCGACCGGCTCCGTCGAGTGGAACGCCAAGAACGGGCAGCCCGGCGGTTCGGTGTGGCACGGCCAGTCGACGCACGACTTCGCCGATGTCGACGTCGCCGCGACGGATGCCGAGCTGCGCCGCCGCCTGGGTTGGTGTGCCCGCTCGATGGAGCTCCCGGCGGGCAGGTACGAGACGCTGCTGCCGCCGTCGGCGGTCTCGGATCTGATCCTCGACGCCTACTGGTCGGCCGCGGGGCGGGATGCCGCCGAGGGACGCACGGTCTTCAGCCGCGCTGGCGGAGGCACCCGGCTTGGGGAGGCCTTCGGCCCGACCGGCCTGCGGTTGTTCAGCGACCCCGCCGATCCCGAGCTGTCCTGCACGCCGTTCGTCTCCTCCGGCCACTCGTCGGCGACGTCGAGCGTGTTCGACAACGGGCTCGCGCTCGGCCGGACGGACTGGTTCGAGGACGGCAAGCTCGCCACGCTGGTGCACACCCGCGCCTCCGCCCGCGCCGCCGGCACCACCGCCACGCCGTTCATCGACAACCTGACGATGGACGGCGGCGGCACGGCCACGCTGGACGAGATGGTCGCCTCGACCAAACGCGGACTGCTGCTCACCTGCCTGTGGTACATCCGCGAGGTGGATCCGGAGGTCCTGCTCCTGACCGGGCTGACCAGGGACGGCGTCTACCTCGTCGAGAACGGCGAGGTCGCCGGGGTCGTGAACAACTTCCGGTTCAACGAGTCCCCGGTGAGCCTGCTCGGCCGGATCGCCGAGATCGGCGCCACGACCCGCACTCTGGGCCGCGAATGGGCCGACTGGTTCAAGCTGAGCCGCATGCCGGCCATCCGCGTACCCGACTTCCACATGAGCTCGGTCAGTCCCGCGAGCTGACTAGAGATAGCTGACTAGAGATAGGTGCCGCCGCCGAAGCCTTCCTCTCGGGGCTGGCCGCCGGGGAGGGCGCGTCGGCGCATCTCCTCCAACTGGGCGCGGGCGGCCATCTGCTGCGCGAACAGCGCCGTCTGCAGGCCGTGGAACAGCCCTTCGAGCCAGCCGACCAGCTGGGCCTGCGCGATCCGCAGTTCGCTGTCGCTCGGCGTGTGGTTCTCCTCGAACGGCAGCGTGAGCCGGTCGAGCTCCTCCTTCAGCTCCGGCGCGAGCCCGTCGGAGAGCTCGCGGATCGAGCTGCGGTGGATCTCGCGCAGGCGCAACCGGCTGGCCTCGTCCAGCGGCGCGGACCGCACCTCCTCCAGCAGCTGCTTGATCATGGTGCCGATCCGCATGACCTTGTCCGGCTGCGAGACCATCGAGGACAGCGCGGAGCGGACGGACGCGCCGTCGACGTTCTCCCCGTCGCCACCCCCCTGGCGCCCGCGGCCGACCCCGGTTCCGAGACCCTCCAGCGACTCCTGCAGCCGCCCGTCAGGTCCCACGATCACCACCCGCTGTTCCGGTTGATCCGTCATGTTCACCATCCTGCATGCTGTCGCGGCAAGACAACGAAATGGATCTTCCACCTCAAGTCAGGCGAGGGGTCCCCCCCGAGTTTTGCCCCAGCAAAAATCGGCGGGGAAGCAGCCGTCATGTCCACCATCCTGCATGCTGTGGTCGCCGCGAGGTCGTCAGGGGACTCGCAGCAGAACCTTGCCGACGTGGCCGAGGGAGTCGACGACCCGATGGGCCTCGGCCGCCTCGGGCAGCGGAAGCACCCGGTCGATGACCGGGCGGATCGAACCCGCCGTGAACGCCGGCCAGACCTCCGCCCGGACCCCGGCCACGATCGCCGCCTTCTGCTCCGCCGGCCGGTGCCGCAACGACATCGCGTGCACCGAGGCACGCTTGACCAGCAGCGCCGACAGGTTCAGCTCGGCCTTGACACCGCCCTGCAGGCCGATCACCACCAGCCGGCCGTCGGGCGCGAGCGCGTCGACGTTGCGGGCGAGGTACTTCGCGCCCATGTTGTCGAGGATGACGTCGGCACCGCGCCCACCGGTGGCGTCCTTCACCCGGGCGACGAAGTCGTCGTCCCGGTAGGAGATCGCGAGGTCGGCGCCGAGCTCGCGGCAGCGCGCGAGCTTGTCCGGCGTGCCGGCGGTGGTCGCGATGAACGCCTTCGGACGCAGCGCCCGCACCGCCTGGATGGCGAACGTGCCGATCCCGGAGGCGCCGCCGTGGACCAGGAACGTCTCACCGTCGGCGAGCGCCGCCCGCTGGAACACCGTCGAGTAGACGGTCGAGGTGACCTCGGGCAGCCCGCCCGCCGTGACCAGGTCGACGCCGGCGGGCACCGGCAGCACCTGGCCCGCGGGCACGACGACCCGAGTCGAGTACCCGCCGCCGGAGAGCAGCGCGCACACCTCGTCGCCCACCGCCCAGCCCTCGACGCCGGGTCCGAGGGCCGCGACCCGGCCGGAGCACTCGAGGCCCAGGATGTCGGACGCACCCGGCGGCGGCGCGTAGAAGCCCTGGCGTTGCAGCAGGTCAGCCCGGTTGACGGCGGTGGCGACCACGTCGATGGCGACCTCGCCCGGCCCGGGGCCGGCCGGGTCGTCCACCTCGCGCCACTCGAGGACCTCGGGGCCGCCTGGGCTTGTCATCGTGACCGCGTACACCTGGCCACCGTAGAGGCAAGGCCGCCGGGTGGGCGAGCGCCCCGGCAGTGAGGTCATCCGGGCCAGACGCGCCGCCTCGCGGAACGGGGACAGGGCTTGGAGGACAGTCGTTCCTGGTGAGACGGGATGTTTCAGCACCGACGCGACGGGTAAGGCGGATCTCATGTGCGCGCAGGCGGAGACACGGTTTCTCGTTTGGCCAGGCCGGTCGAACGCCCCGTGGGTCTCCCATCCGCGGACGGTCCGGCCCCGGCCGGACGGTCCGCCGCCGCCCTTGGACCCCAACATGCCGATCCCGGACGATCCCGGTCCGCTGCTGCCCGACGATCCGGATGGCCTGCCGCCCGCCCCGCACGAGCCGTCGCCGTACACCGAGCCCGCGCCGGAGACACCCGAGCCCGAACCGGTCTAACCGCTCTACCGCCCACCACCGAGCGCCGACCACCCGCCACCCGAGCGCCCGCCACGCGGCCGACCGCCAGGGTCGACCGGGCCGCGGGCGGCTATGCGGAGGCGGGGCGGTAGAGGCGCGCGTAGGCGCCGTCGTCGGCTAGCAGGGCGTCATGGGTGCCGTCCTCGACGACCTGGCCGTGGTCGAGGACGTAGATCCGGTCGGCGTCGCGCACGGTCGAGAGCCGGTGCGCGATGACGAGCGTGGTCCGCCCGACCGACAGGGCGTCGAGGGCCTCGCGCACCGCGAGCTCCGAGACGCTGTCGAGCGCGGACGTCGCCTCGTCGAGGACCAGCACCTCCGGGGACTGCAGCAGTACCCGGGCGATCGCCAGCCGCTGGCGCTCCCCGCCGGAAAGCCGGTAACCGCGCGCGCCCACCCGGGTCGCCAGCCCTTCGGGCAGCCGCTCGAGCAGGGCGCCCAGGCAGGCCGCCTCCAGCGCGGCCCGCAGCTCGCCGTCGGTCGCGTCCAGCCGGCCGTAGCGCAGGTTCGCCGCGATCGTGTCGTGGAACAGGTGTGGATCCTGCGGGACGACGCCGACGACGCGGTGCAGCTCGCTGGGAGCCAGCTCGGCCAGCGGCACGCCGCTGAGGCGCACCGCGCCGCGCTGGGGCCGGTACAGGCCGGCGGCCAGGTAGGTGATCGTCGTCTTGCCGGCCCCGCTCGCGCCGACCACGGCCGCCGTCGTGCCGGGGGCCACCCGCAGGCTGACCCCCCGCAGGCTCCATTCCGGCTCACCTGCCTCGGCGCCGAGGCCAGCTCCCGCGGCGGCGCGCGGCGAGTCGGCGCGGCCACTGGCGTCGGCGAGGTCGTAGGAGAACCAGACGTCGTCCAGCGCGAGTTCGACGCCGCCGCCGAGCGCGAGCGAGACCCCGGCGGACGGCCGCGCGCCCGGCACGGAGGCCGGCGGCGTCATCGACCCGCGAGGCTGGGCCGTGGCCCGCGGGTACGGGCTGGCCGGCGGGACCTCGGCGGGGGTGTCCAGCAGGGCGAAGATCCGCGTGAAGGACGCGCCGGCGCCGGCGAGCTCGGAACGCAGGCTGACGGCGGTCGACAGCGGCCCGAACGAGACCAGCAGCGCGCCGCCGAGCGCCGCGACCGTGCCCAGGGACGTCTGGCCACCGGAGACGAGCACCGCTCCGAGCGTGACGACCACCATCATCGTGGCGACCAGCCCGAGGTTCACCAGGAAGCGGACGCGCGAGGTCAGCCGGGCCTCCTCCCGGGTCGCCGCGAGCACCTCGGCCGCCGACGCGTCGAAGCGCTCCTCCTCGTAGCCGGCGCGGTCGAAGAGGCGCACGTGCAGCGCCCCGGAGACCGACGCGCTGTCGGCGACCCGGGCCATCAGGGTGCCGTCGAGCTCGCGCCGGCGGTTGGACAGCGCGCCGAGCCGACGCCGGCCGCCCCTGATGATCGTGAGGGTGGCCGGGGCGAACACCATCACCGCGAGGCTCAGCCGCCAGTCCAGCGTGAAGATGACGACCAGGCCGACGACGATGTCCGCGGCGCGGCAGACCACCGCCTGGGTGGTGGCCGAGACGGCGTTCTGCGCGTCGACGACGTCGGTGGACAACACGGTCATCACCTCGCCCTGCTGGGCGCGGGGGAAGAACGAGAAGGGCAGTCGCTGCAGGTGGGAGTTCACCGCCTGCCTGATCCGCACCGTCAGCAGGCCGCCGAGCCGCGCGATCAACTTCATCCGGGCCGCTAGCACCGCCGACTCGAACACCAAGAGACCACAGAGCATCAATACCGGCGGCACAAGGTCGCCGACCTTTCCGGTGGGCAGCGCATCGTCGACGAGCCGCCGCACTATGAAAGGCCCACCGGCTACCGCGAGCGAACCGGTCACCGACAGCAGGAGCAGCGCGGCGATCGCCCGGCCCTGGTCGGCGAAGAACTGCTCGGCGCGGACGGCCGCGGGCGCCCCGGTGAGCCGTGCGACCGCTCGGGCATGCCACCGGGTGACGGCACTCGACAACCGCTGGCCACGCCCGTCCGACGGGCTCGAAGTCCCTGAACCCGAGGGATTGTCGACCGGCGGGACGATCGGTGGCGCGGCCAGGCCCGAGGCGGGACGACCAAAAATCACCGGCCTGCTCACACAACCCTCCCGTAACTGGCGATTGCCAACCCGGCTCAGGGTATTGCCGGCCGACCCCGGCTCCGTTCCCGGGCCAGGCCACGAGGGGACCACCCCGGGCGACGACGGAACCAC
This sequence comes from Pseudofrankia saprophytica, assembly GCF_000235425.2. Lineage (NCBI taxonomy): Bacteria > Bacillati > Actinomycetota > Actinomycetes > Frankiales > Frankiaceae > Pseudofrankia > Pseudofrankia saprophytica. Next base: position 1,813,065 of record NZ_KI912266.1, on the reverse strand, counting down.
GTCGACACCACGATGATCATATGGCCGGGCTCGCCCGGCGCGCGACGCCGACGCCATGGCACCTGCAGATCGTGGCCGCCATGTAAAGCTCCAGTAGCCCAGATTTTCGCCCATATCTGATGAATTTCCGGGTCGGTGACCGATAGGTGGCTCTGCCGGACTTCTGCGCGATGACCAAGACGGGGTACCGTGCGGCCAGCCCGACAAGCCGTGGGGAGCGTGCCGTGTATCTCGACGACACCGAGAGCCTCCGCGACACCGAGGACCTCAGCGACACCGAAGACCCTCACGAAGCCGATGACTCGCGAATCCCGGGAAACCCCCGGGCTTCTGAGCATCTCCCGACTCCAGAGCATCTCCGGACTCCCGAGAGCCAGCGGACGGCCCGGGCCGCCTTCGAGGCCTTTTTCGAGAATCACCACCGGGACCTCGCCAGGCTCGCGCTCCTGCTCACCGGCAACAAGGAGGACGCGGAGGACATCACCGCCGACGCGCTTACCTCCGCCTGGATGCACTGGGACCGGGTCCAGGCGGCGGAGAACCCGCTGGCCTACGTTCGGCGCAGCGTCGCGAACCTCGCCGCCAGCCAGATCCGCCGTCACGTCCGGCAGCGCAACCTGCTCGCCAGGGTGGGCAGGCAGCCGGGGACCTCGACGACCAGTGAGCCGGACGTGCCGCAGGCAATGCTCCTGCGGTGGGCGCTCGACCAGCTGCCGCACCGCAAGCGCCAGTGCGTGGTCCTGCGCTACGGGCTCGACCTGTCCGAGGCGGAGACGGCCGACTGGTTGGGCATCTCGGTCGGCACGGTGAAGAGCCAGACCTCCAAGGCCGTGGGCGAGCTGGAGCGACTGCTGACCGCCGGCGGCTCCGGCGCGGGCGCGCCGAGCGACGGCGGTGGACGTCCCCAGCGCC